>CAKUHW010000025.1 GCA_934659415.1 uncultured Oscillospiraceae bacterium | reverse complement strand
GTGGGGGTACTGCGCTCATTCCGCCAGGCAGCGGTAGAGGAAGGTCACGACCTGTCCGCGGGTACAGAGAGCGTCGGGACTGAAGGTGGTGGAACTGGTCCCCTTGGTAATGCCATGGTTGACCGACCACAGCACTGCGTGATAGCAGAAGCTTCCGAAGGCCACGTCTGTAAAGGGAATATCCCCAAGGGCGGGCGGAGACTTCTGTGCCCGGTACAGGAAGGTCACGATCTGCCCCCGGCTGCACTGGGCGTTGGGGGAGAAGGTGGTCATCGAGGTGCCGCGGGTGATTCCCTGCTCCACCGCCCAGAGTACAGCGTCATAGTAGAAGGCGTTCTCCGGTACATCGGTGAAGGGCATCTCGGTGCTGGCGGCCTTCGGCTTGCCGGCAGCCCGCCAGAGGAAGGTCACGGCCTGGCCGCGGGTGCAGGTGCCGTTGGGGTCAAAATATTCGCTGGTCACGCCGTTGGTAATGCCGTGCTCCACGGCCCAGTTTACGGCGTCATAGTAAAACGCGCCCTCCGGCACATCCAGGAAGCCGCCGGAGCCGGGCTGTGTGGGAGTCGTTCCGCCGCCGGTGCTGCCGCCGCCAGTGCCTCCGTCTCCGGTCCCGCCTCCGCTTTCTCCGCCTCCGGCGCGGCTGATTGTGACGGTGAATGCAGGCGTGGAGGTGTCGCCGACGGTCTTGCCGTTGGCGTCCACAGTGACGATCTTGGAGGAGACCAGCTGCACGGTGCGCTCAGCGCTGCCGGTGTAGGCATAGGTCACCCGGGCGACGGTATAGTCGCCGGGCTGGTATTTGTTGCTGCTGCTGAAAAAGCAGAAGTACAGCACGCCGTTTTTCACGGTCTTGGTCTGCGGCTCCTCCTCCAGGTCGCCCAGCATCTCAAGAGACTGGAGCGACACATCTGAGTCAGAGGGCTTCAGACCAAACTCCGCGCCGGCAAAGGCCTCGTCCGCATGGAGCTTGATCTCAAAGGAGAACGTGCTCTGCTCCTGCTCCAGCTGGATAGAGGAGACCGAAGGCTCGATCTCAGCGGCGAATACGGTGCCCGCCAGCAGGCAGGCGGCCAGAATGCCGCTCAGCAGTTTTGCCAGATGTCTTTTCATAAGAACCTCCAGGGCGGAGCATACCGGAATACCCGGTATGCTCCGCGCTTTCCGTTAGTAGTGTTAGCTCAGGGTCTGACCGTGAAGTGCAGCCAGATCTCCACAAAGTCCGCCACGTCGATGACGCCGTCGTCATTGAGGTCGCAGCGGCTCGCGGCGCTCCAGACGCTGTCGCCCTCGGCAGCACGGTAATAGAGCTGAGCGGTGGTGATGTCCAGCAGATCCACCTTGCCGTCGCCGTTGACATCGTAGTTCTTCTCGCCGGTATAGGTGGCTTCGCTGGGATCGATCCCGTTGACGATGGTGCCGTAGGCCACGGTGCCGGGATCATTGTCGGTGGTCCAGCCGGCGATCTTCAGATCCGTCACGGTGACGGTGGGCGTCTCGCCGCTGACAGCGATCTGCGCCACATCCTGAACGCCGTCGGCGCTCAGGGTCCCCTGGCTGCCGTTCAGGTAGCTGAGCACTGCGGTGTAGACCACTTTGCCGCCGACAGCGGCGGAGCTGACCTCTCCCACAGGGACAAAGCCGTTCTGACCGGTGACGGTCACATCACTGCCGTCGGTTTCAAACCAGACCTGGACGGTGGCAACGCGGGAGGGAGCTGTGAGACTCAGCAGGAAGGCAGCCTTGTCGTCGGCCGTCTTGCCGTTTACGCGGATACCGGCGCTCTGCGCAGTGATGCTCGCGCTGGGCTCGGGGTCGGGGTCAGGGGTGCTGCCGCCGGTGACAGTGACAAGGCAGGTGGCCGTCAGCCCGTTGGCCGTGGCGGCGGTGATCGTGGCAGTGCCGGCGCTCACACCGGTGACGACGCCCTTGTTGGAGACCGTGGCCACGGCGGGGGCGCTGGAGGTCCAGGTGACGCTCTTGTCCAGCGCGGAGGCGGGGGTCACGGTGGCGGTCAGCTGCAGACGCTTATTGACCTCCAGCGAGGCGGAGGTGGTGTTGAGCTGGATGCCGGTGGGTACATCGGGGTTTTCCACGGGGGTGGAGGTGCTGTCGATCAGGGCGAAGTAACCCAGTTCCTCCACAGTGGCAGTCACGCTGCCGCTGATGTAGGCGGAGGTGAGGGCCTCCACGCCGCTGCCGCCATAGGCGTAAAGCTTGCTGTTCTTGGTCAGCCCTGTGGGAACGCCCATCTGCAGGTCCATGCTGTCCGGCAGAAGGGCGCCGGAGGGCTCCAGGCTGATCTGATAGACGGCAAAGGCGCTGTCTCCGGCCTGGGCGTGGAAGGCGTCGTACTCAGTGCCGGAGTATACAGGGGTCACCCGCAGGGTGGTGCCCATCCGGAAGTCGCCCTCCAGCTTGACCTTGTTGCCCATGTCTACCAGGGAGAAGGTCCCGGCGTCCAGGGTGGCCAGCGCGTCCGCGCCGGATACCACCTGGTAGGGCCAGCCGAACTCCTCCGAGTGGTTCACGGCCCACTTCTCACCGTTGGAGCCCTTGACCACATAGACGATCAGGTTGCCGGGAGCATCGGGGAAGGGGTTGAAGAACTCATTTTCATAGCTGGGGAAGCTGATGACGCTGCTGGGGATAAAGACCCGCTGCAGGTTGGTGCAGCCCTCAAAGGCGCCCAGAGTGATGCGGCTTACCCCCTCGGGCAGGATCAGGTTGGACAGGCTGGTGCAGTTCTGGAACGCATAGGTGTCCACCGTGGCGGGGCCGCCGCCGACAAAATTCACCCGCTGCAGGCTGGTGCAGTCCAGGAAAAAGCCGTAGCCCAGGGTGTCCACATGGTTGAGGAAGGTCACGTCCGTGAGGTTGACGCAGGCCTCAAAAAGGCCGGAGCCCATGGAGATGACGGTGGCGGGAATGGTGATATCGGTGAGGCCCGTCCCCTCAAAGGCATTGCCGCCGATCTTGACGCAGGTGGCGGGGATCTCAATGTGGGTCAGATTAGCGGCCTTGCGGAAGCCGCTGGCCCACACCTGGTTCACCGTCCGGCCGTTGACCGTTTCGGGAATGGTATAGGACGTGGCGGGGCTGCCGCAGGGGTAGGCGGTGAGCGCCAGGTTCTCGTCCTCATACTGCGGTACACCATCCTGCACCCAGGGCCCGAACAGAACGCCGTCCTGGGTGAAGTAATAGGGGTTGTCCGGGTCCACCTTGATCTCGGTCAGACTGGTGCAGCCCTTGAACACATTGGCGGTGACATACTTGGCCACCGCGGGGATGGTGCACTCCGTCAGCTTGGGGCAGTCGATGAATGCGGAGACGCGGATGGTCAGCTGTGCGCCGTCCTTGGGGTCGGAGAAGAAGATTTTTTCCAGATTGAGGCAGCCCTCAAAGGCGCTGTAGCCGATTTCCTGGACGCTGCCGGGGATGGTGACAGAGGTGATCTTCTTATTGCTCTTGAAGGCCTCGGGACCAATGGCGGTGACGGTGTTGGGAATGATAATATCGCCGCCGGGACCGTAGTAGCCGATGAGGACGCCGTCCTGAATGTTGGCGCCCACAAGATCGTCGTCATCGTCCGCGGCAAAGGCGCCGGGAGCCATGGCGAAAACCATGCACAGGCAGAGCAGGAGCGCGGCGCAGCGGCTCCAGAGTGCCTTGGTCGTTTGTTTCATGTTATTCCTCCGATCTGAATTGCGCGCGGGGACTTACAGCCAGCCCATGGCGTCCAGCACGGCATGGAAGAGGGCGATATAGTCCTCCATGTCCACCTTGCCGTCGCCATTGACGTCGGCAGCCTTGGCATCGGCCCAGTTCTCATCGCTCTTTTCGGCCTGGTAATAGCGCTGGGCCTCGGCGATGTCCTTCAGGTCAATGGCGCCGTCGCCGTTGACGTCGTAGCTGGCGATGAAGACGGTGGCGGTGGCAGTGGTGATAGTAGCGTCCACCATATCGCCCACATCCCCGGCGCCGGCGGCCTTGGCCTGGCTGATGGTGGCGGTGATCTCACCGGTGACGCCCTCGTTCAGGGGCAGGACGACGGTGGCCAGCTTGACGGGCTCGTCAAAGTTCAGGTTGCCCTCGCCGGTCTTGCCCAGCTGCAGCACGGCCTTGAGGGAGCCGTCCTTCTCGCTCCAGAGGATGTTGCTGTTGTCGAAAACGCTGCCCTCGGCCACGGTGACGCTGCCCTCGGAGACCTGGGAGGCGTCAAAGCTCAGCTGGAGCATGACCGTGTTCAGCTCGGCGGCGCTGTCCAGATAGACCTCGAAGCCGACCAGACCCTCCGCGGCATCAATGGCTTTGATGGACACGCTGGCGGCGGTGGTGGCAGAGGGAACGCCCACCTTGACGGTGGTATTGGCGGAGGTGTAATATTTGGTCCAGCTGTCGGGAGAGGCAAAGGCGGCGGCCACGGTCTCATTGGGGACGTAGATGGTGCTGCCGGCGGCCATATCCGTGAAGGCGTAGCTGCCCAGGGTGGGGGCGTTCTCGTTGAGCAGGACCACGGTCATCAGGCTGCTGCAGCCGTCAAAGGCCATCCGGTCGATGGTGGCAACCTTGGCGGGGATGGTGACGGAGGTGAGCGCGGTATTCTTCTGGAACACCATGGGGCCGATAACGGTCAGGGGCAGGCCGTTTACGGTCTCGGGCAGGGTCAGCTCCCCGGCGGCGCCGACATAGGTGCACAGACCGGCCGCGGTGCCGTCCTCGCTCTTGGCGTACAGGCTGCCGTTGTCGATGAAGTACTTGGCGTTGCCCTCGCTGACGGTGATGGTCTTCAGGGCGGTGCAGCCGGTAAAGATGTTGCCGTCGCTGTAGATGGAGCTGGTCTGCACCGGCAGGTTGATGCTCTCCAGAGCGGTGCAGCCGTCAAAGACCTTGTTCATGAACTTCAGGCCGCTGCCCTCGGCGTTCTCCGCGAAGGTGACCGTGGTGAGCTTTGTGCAGCCGCTGAAAGCGCTGGGGCCTACCTGGGTCAGGCTGCCGGGCAGGCTGATGGAGGTGAGGCCGCAGCCGCTGAGGGCGCTGCCCTCAATGGAAGTGTAGCCCTCGGGGACGGTGACGGAGGTGATGGCGGGATTGCTGGCAAAGGCCGCGCCCAGAATGCTGATATCCGTCTCCTCGCCGGAAATGGTCACCTTTGTGGGCAGGGTGACATCGGACTCGCTGCCCTTATAGCCGATGACGGTGGGGGCATCATACTTGTTGTAGCCGCTGCCGCCGTAGCCGATGGTGAAGGTGCCCTGCTCCGTGACGACCTCGGTGGAGGCCGCGTTGGCCTGCACGTTGCCCAGCAGACCGATGGCCAGCACAAAGCCGGCCGCCAGCAGGGCGTACTTCTTCACGCCCTGCACGAATGTGGTTTTCTTCATTGTTGTACTCTCCTTTCTGGCCCCGGGGTATCCCGGGGTGCTGAACGGATCGCCGGGGCATGGGGCTCGCCCCGCACGTCGGATCCTTTATGGCTGCTTCATACCGAACATGACAGGGAAGAGGCCCGGAGGCGAGGGAGGCAGCGGCACAAAGAGATGAATATTTGATGGATCTTATGAATAATATTCGGCGCGATCTGAAATTTTTGTGTCTGCCGCGCGTGCATCCCCGCGCGCTCCGTCCTTAAAACATCTGTCTGAAGCCAAGAACTTATCCCGGAATGTCCTCCGGTGAGATACACTGCCTATCACGTCTCCTTTCTGAGACTGCCGCTTTTATACCACTGTACAGGGGCAGACAAAGCAGCGCCGAAAATCCCGGAACTTTTTTTGCCGAAAAATCCGATGTACATGGAAAATAGCTGGATTCAGTCAACAACGGTCATGATCCCAGCTTACCCGAAAAGACTCTGCAAGAGTACCAGAAACAGGTTTCCCTGTCAATTGGAGCACGCTGATTTTTCACGCGCTTCGTCACTTTCTCCGAAATCACGATAAGGGGGCAGAATTCATCTGCACGATTTACACACTTTTTTGGTAGACTTTCTCTTGAAAAAGCGGAGCGGCTGTGTATAATATCCTTTGTATGACCATCGCTTCCCGAAAAGACGACGAGACGGACAAGAATTAAAAGGAAAGCATGAGGTCTGCACTATGACATTGAAATCTCTGCGCAGATTGGGCGCCGTCCTGCTGACGGCGGCTCTTCTCTCTGCGCAAATCTGCGTTCCCGCCCTCGCTGCGGAGCAGAACGGGACCGAGGATCCCTATGCCATCTTCCAGAAGGAAGAGATCACCCCCAACGGTCTGCGGGCCGGTGATCAGGTGCGTATCGTGGTAGAGCTGGAGGATGCTCCTCTGCTGGCTGACAGCCAGGCCGTCCGGTCCTTTGACAGCGTCACGGACTACCTGAACTCTACCCAGGCGCAGCGGCAGGAGGCCGCGCTCAGCGCCCAGCGCAGCAAGGTCATCCGCGCGCTGGAGCGCAGCGGGATGCAGCTGCAGGTAAATTACGAGTACAGCGCCGTCTTCAACGGCTTTGCCGTGACGGCGGCCTACGGAGACCTGGAGGCCATTCAGAACACCGCCGGCGTCAAGGACGCCTTTGTGGCGGAGAGCCATCCCCTGGTGGAGCCCCTGTCCGCGGACATTCAGCTGGCGGACAGCGTGCCCATGATCGGCGGCGATATCATGCACGCCGAGGGCTACACCGGCAAGGGTACCGTGGTGGCCATTCTGGATACCGGCCTGGAGATCGACCACGAGGCGTTTCAGGGCCAGGTGAACGGCCCCAAGTATGACCAGAGCGACATCAACACCCTCATCCAGAGCAACAGCCTGACCATCGGCAAGCTCAGCGCCAAGGCGGTCTATCATTCCAGCAAGATTCCCTTCGCCTTTGACTACCGCGGCAGCGACACCAATGTCGCCGGCCACTACCACGGCACCCATGTGGCGGGCATTGTGGGCGCCAATTCCGGCGGGGTGATCACCGGCGTTGCGCCTGACGCACAGTTCTTCATCATGAAGATCTTCGATGACGAGGGCACCGGCGCCTATGACGACGATATCCTCGCCGCCCTGGACGACTCCGTCAAGCTGGGCGCGGATGCCATCAACATGAGTCTCGGCAGCTCCGCCGGGTTTACCTCCTCCTCCAGCAAGACGCTGAATGCCACCTATCAGCGGGTGAAGGACGCCGGCATCAATCTGCTGTGCGCCGCCGGCAACGACTACAGCGCCACCTATTCCGGCGCCTCCGGCAATGACCTGCCCTACACCACCAACCCCGACTACGGCATCGTGGCGTCTCCCTCCACCTATGAGGCGGCCCTGTCTGTGGCCAGCGTCAACAATGCCCAGAGCGTCAACCCCTATTTCCTGGTGGGCAGCGACCGCATTCCCTATAATGACTCCGCCGAAGAGGCGAATGAGGCCCATTTCTCCTCTCTCTCCGGCAGCTACGCCTATGTGGACTGCGGCTATGGCGCCACCACGGACTTTGCAGGCAAGGAGCTGAAGGGCAAGATCGCGCTGATTCAGCGCGGCGGATCTGAGAACGGCGAGGTCCTGACCTTCCAGCAGAAGGAGATCAACGCCGCCGCTGCCGGCGCCGCCGCTGTGATCATCTATGACAATGTGGAAGGCGCTACGATCAACATTGCCACGGATCACACCATCCCCTGCGTCTACATCAGCAAGGCCAACGGCGAGAAGATGCTGGCCCAGGCCGACAAGACCCTGAAGGCCAGCCCCGACTATGTCGGCCCCTTTGCGGATGCCCTCAGCGGTCAGATGAGCGATTTCTCCTCCTGGGGCGTTACGCCGGATCTGAAGCTCAAGCCGGAGATCACCGCCCCCGGCGGCAACATCTATTCCACGCTGAAGGGCAATTCCTATGGCTCTCTCAGCGGCACCTCCATGGCAACGCCGCATCTGGCCGGCGCCTCTGCCGTGATGCTCCAGTACGTCAACGAGCAGCTGGACGGCCTGAACATGACTGCCCAGGAGCGCAGCGCCCTTGTGGAGGACCTGCTCATGAGCACGGCCGTGCCCGTCCTGGACGAAAACGGCAACCAGTCCTCTCCCCGCAAGCAGGGCGCCGGCCTGATCAATCTGCGCTATGCCACGGCTGCCAATGCGTATCTGCTGGGCGCGGACGGCGGCCGCCCCAAGGCGGAGACCGGCTCCAGCGAGGAGGGCCAGTGGTCCTTCTCCTTCCAGGTCAAGCGGCTGCGCGGCATTGCTGCGATCCCCTATGAGATCAGCGTCAGCGTGCTGACGGAGGCTGTGGTGACCGAGGACGGCCGCAGCTTTATCGCGCAGCAGTCCCGCCCCCTGGAGGCGGACGAGTATGTTCTCACCGCGCCTGCCTCTGTCACCCTGGGGCAGGATGCCGAGACGGTCAGCGTCTCCCTCTCTCTTACTGAAACGGGCAAGGCAAACCTGGAGCGCGATTTTCCCAACGGCATTTATGTGGAGGGCTTTGTCACCCTGACTCCTGCGGGCGGCGGTGAGTCCGTTGCCCTGAGCCTGCCCTACATGGGCTTTTACGGCGACTGGAGCCAGGCACCCCTCTTCGACGCCACCGCCTACAGCGGCGAGGAGCCCAACGTGACGGATATGTGGCTGGGCGCGTTTGACAACCGCACCGGCGGCGGCTACGGTCTGGGCTCTCCCCTCTATGGGGCCGCTTACTCCTTCTATGACGCGGACAAGATCGCCATCACCAGCGATACCAGCCAGAACGTCACCGCGGTCTGCGCGCTGCTGCGCTCCGCCGACAGCCTGACCTTCTCCGTAACGGACAGCGACGGCACCGTGGTTTACTCCGAGACCAGCAAGCGGGCCAGCAAGAGCCACTACTACAACCAGAGCTTCTATACGCCCATGGCAAAGAAGGGCTTTATCCCCGTGGACAGTTGGAACAGCCCCCTGCCGGACGGCCGGTATACCTATACCGTCACCGGTCAGGTGGCCGGGGGGACCCAGTCGGTCTCCTTCCCGCTGACCATCGACAACGAGCAGCCCCAGGTCATCCGCAGCGAGGTGGTAGGCTCCACCTGGAAGGTCACGGTCAGGGATAATCACTATGTTCAGGCTGTGGCGGCCACCCTGGGCAACACGCCGCTCACCGGGTGGATCAACCCCCGGGAGTCTGTTCCCGGCGCGGAGACCACGGTGGAGTTCGACCTCAGCGACCCCGCCTTTACCGGCCTGACCCAGGCCCGCATCGCCATTGCGGACTACGCGGATAACCAGTTCATTTCGGACTGGTATTCCCTGTCCGGTGCCACCGTTGTCCAGCCCACCTCTGTGAGTCTGGACCGGGAGCAGCTGTCCATCACCGAGGGCAGCACCACGACCCTCACCGCCACCGTTCTGCCGGCAAATGCTTCCAACCGGACGGTGAAGTGGACCTCCTCTGACGCCTCTGTGGCCGGCGTGGATGCCTCCGGCACGGTCACCGCCAAGAAGGCCGGCAGCGCAGTCGTCACTGCCGAGACCGTCAACGGCCTCACCGCCTCCTGCCAGGTGACCGTCACTGCCGCCGCGCAGGGGAAGACGCTGGCCTCCCTGTCCGCACCCAACCGGGCGGAGAGCGGCAGCGAGGTGCCCTTCTCCTTCCAGATGGAGCAGATGACCGGCGTGGCCACCGTCTCCTTCACCTTCGAGCGGGATGACGGCCTCAGCGGCGG
>CAKUHW010000024.1 GCA_934659415.1 uncultured Oscillospiraceae bacterium | reverse complement strand
GGTACGCTGCCCAAGGAGGCTGAGCTGACGCGCAGCGAGGAGAACGCCGAGGGCTACATCGAGGAGCTGGCCTACGTGTTCAACTACAACCTCCCCGACGTGCCGGAGACCTATGTCCACCGCATCGGCCGCACCGGTCGGGCGGGGCACGACGGCACGGCCATCTCCTTCTGCCAGTTTGACGAACAGGACGAGCTGAAGGCCATCCAGAAGCTGCTGGGCAAACCCATCCCCGTGGTGGAGGATCACCCCTGGCCCATGGAGAATTTCGACCCGCCCCAGAAGGACAAGCACGGCCGGAGCGTGAACGCCGAGGACGCGGAGGCCCGCGCCGCCGCCCGGGAGCGTCGCCGGGAGCGACAGGAGGCCCAGCGCGCGGCCAGGGCCGCGGCGGAGGCGTCCAAGGAAGAGCCGAAGCGGCCCAAGGAGGCGCGCGCTCCCGCCGGGGAGAGCGCGCCGGAGGGCGAGGCCCCGGCCAAAAAGAAGCGCCGCAGGAAGAAGAAGTCCGCGGCGTCCGGGGAGAGCACCCCGGAGCCCGCCGCTTCTGCTCCCGCCCCGGAGCAGGAGCGCGCCCCCGCCCCCGCCCGGGAGCGGGCCTCCGGCCGGGGGGTCCGTCAGGGCCGGCTGCTGGACACCATGCCCGCCGAGCCCTCCGTGCCCCAGGCGGACTTCTACAAGCCCAACCCCCTGGATTCCGATGTGATCCTGGACGCCACCGCCCGCCTGCTGGCCCCCCGCCGCCCGGCGGCGGCCCAGAGCGCCCGGGCCGCCGGCGAGGGCAAAAACGGCGGGAACAAAAAGAGCGGCCGTGCCCCCGCCCCCCAGGCAGAGGCCCGCAGCCGGGACGGCAGAAAGCAGGGCTGGGAGAAGCCGGGAAAGCGCGGCGGAAGCGGCGAGGCCGCCGGGGCCGTCCTGCCCCCCTCCCTGTCCGGAAAGAAAAAGCGCCGCAGCGACAGCCGTCCCCGCCCGGTGGAGGCTCCGCCCCGCACCGACCGGCAGAAGGACTCCACCCAGCACAAGAGCCTGATGCGGCCCTACTACATGAACCATGACGAGGACTGAACGCGCCAGCCGCCGTCTGCGCCGGAGCGTTCTGGTCCTGCTGATCCTGGCCGCCCTGGCCCTGTTCGGGTACTGGCAGTGCTGGGGCGTGACCGCCACCGAGACCGAGGTGACCCTCTCCGCCCTGCCGGAGGGCTTTGATGGCCTGCGCATCGCCCACCTGTCCGACCTCCACGGCCACGAGTACGGCCAAAACAGCGATAAGCTGGCGGGCATGACGGCGGAGCTGGAGCCCGACCTTATCGTCATCACCGGGGACCTCATCGACCGGGAGAGCCAGCTGGACGCGGTCTCCGCGCTGGTCCTGCGCCTGACCGAGATCGCCCCGGTGTACTATGTCACCGGCAACCACGAGTGGGCCGCCGGCTGCGGGCCGGAGACCAAGGCGCTGCTGAAAAGGTGCGGCGCCGTGGTGCTGGACAACCGCTTTGTCACCCTGGAGCGGGGCGGGGACACCATCGTCCTGGCCGGGGTGGATGACCCCAACGGCTATGCCGACCAGAAGACGCCCGAGGCCCTCTATGCCGGAATCCAGGAGGCACATCCCGGGGCCTTCACGCTTCTGCTGGCCCACCGGAACACCCTGTTCGGCCGCTACGCCGCCGCGGGGTATGATCTGGTGCTCTCCGGCCACGGCCACGGAGGCATCATCCGCCTGCCCTTTACCGACGGGCTCATCGGCACGGACCGGAAGCTGTTCCCCACCTGGACCTCCGGGGTGTACCGGGAGGGGGAGAGCACCCTGTTCGTCTCCCGCGGGCTGGGCAACAACACCACCCCATACCCCGGCTTCCGGCTGTTCAACCGGCCGGAGCTGGCGCTGCTGATCCTGAGGGCGGCATCAAACTGAGAAAAGAGTCTGTCTGTATGCACGAGTACGACGCGGGACAATTTGACATTGCCGTGGTGGGCGCGGGCCACGCGGGGATCGAGGCCGCCCTGGCGGCCGCCCGGCTGGGTCTGCGCACCATCTGCTTTACCGTCAACCTGGATGCCGTGGGCAATATGCCCTGCAACCCCGCCATCGGCGGCACGGGCAAGGGCCAGCTGGTGCGGGAGGTAGACGCCCTGGGCGGCGAGATGGCCCGGGCGGCCGACCGGGCCTGCATCCAGTACCGGATGCTCAACCGGGGCAAGGGCCCGGCGGTGTGGTCCCTCCGGGCCCAGGCGGACCGGCGCAGATACCAGGAGGTCATGAAGCAGACCCTGGAGGACCAGGAGAGCCTCTGGGTCCGGCAGGGAGAGGTCACGGCCATCCGCACGGACGCCGCCGGGGCCGTGTGCGCCCTGGTCACCGCCACAGGGGGCGTGTACCGGGTCCGGGCGGCGGTGATCGCCTCGGGCACCTATCTGGACGGGCGCACCATCATCGGCGATGTGGTGCGCCCCTCGGGGCCGGACGGCATGGCCGCGGCCCGTTCCCTCTCCGACAGTCTGCGGGGGCTTGGCCTGCGCCTGCGGCGGTTCAAAACGGGCACGCCGCCCCGGCTGGACCGGCGCAGCGTGGACTTCTCCGTCATGGAGATCCAGCGGGGGGACGACGCGCCCACCCCCTTTTCCTTTGACACGCAGACCGTGCCGGACAACCGGGCGGTCTGCTACCTCACCTACACCAACGAGGCCACCCACCGCATCATCCGGGAAAATCTGTACCGCTCCCCCATGTACGACGGGACCATCGAGGGCGTGGGGCCCCGCTACTGCCCCTCCATCGAGACCAAGATCGTCCGCTTCCCCGACAAGCCCCGCCACCAGCTCTTTCTGGAGCCCATGGGGCTGAACACCGGCGAGCTGTACCTTCAGGGCTTCTCTACCTCCCTGCCCGAGGAGGTGCAGGTGCGCATGGTGCGCACCATCCCCGGGCTGGAGCGGGCGGAGCTCACCAGGCCGGCCTACGCCATCGAATACGACTGCGTGGACCCCACCCAGCTGCTGCCCACCCTGGAGTGCAAGTCCGTCCCCGGCCTGTATGGCGCGGGGCAGTTCAACGGCACCTCCGGCTACGAGGAGGCGGCGGCCCAGGGCCTGGTGGCGGGAATCAACGCCGCGCTGAAGCTGAAGGGGGAGCCGCCCCTGATCCTCACCCGGGCGGACGGGTACATCGGCGTGCTCATCGATGATCTGGTGACCAAGGGTACCGAGGAGCCCTACCGGATGATGACCTCCCGGACGGAGTACCGGCTGATCCACCGGCAGGACAACGCCGACCGCCGCCTGTGCGCCTGCGGCTTCCGGGCAGGTCTGGTGAGCCGGGAGCGGCTGGACCGGGTGGAGGCGAAGTATGCCGCGGCGGACCGGGAGCGCAGCCGCCTGGACCACACCGGCGTGCCGCCCTCTCCCGCCCTGGACGCCATGCTGGCCGCCCGGGGGGAGGCCCCCTGCCCGGACGGAGCCCGGCTGTGCGACCTGCTGCGCCGCCCCCGGGTGACCTACGAGGACCTGGCCCCCTTCGACCCTGCCCGCCCCGCCCTGGACCGGGCCGTGCAGGAGCAGGTGGAGATCGGCGTGAAATACCAGGGCTACATCGAACGGCAGAACCGCCAGGTGGCGGAGATGGCCCGGCTGGAGGGCCGCCCCATCCCGGCGGACACGGACTACCGGAGCATCCAGGGCCTGCGGCTGGAGGCCCGGCAGAAGCTGGAGGCCATCCGGCCCCTGAACCTGGGGCAGGCCAGCCGCATCTCCGGGGTGAGCCCCGCGGACCTGACGGCGCTGATGATCTGGTTGGAGCGAAAGGAGCGTACCCATGAGTGAACGATGGCTTGAAGTGACCCTGCCCGTCCCGGCGGACCGGCTGGAGCAGGTGTGCGCCCGGCTCACCGCCAACGGCATGACCGGGCTGGTGATGGAGGAGGAGGGGGATTTTCTCCGCTTCCTGGAGCAGAACCGCCAGTACTGGGACTATGTGGATGAGGACCTGGCCCGGCGCATGAAGGGGGCCAGCCGGGTGAAATTCTATGTGCCCGACAGCGAGGACGGCCGGCGGCAGCTGAACCGGGCCATGGCCGGGCTGGAGGAGTACGAACCCCAGACCGTCTCCCTCCGGGAGGAGGACTGGGCCACCTCCTGGCAGAAGTACTACCAGCCCATCCCTGTGGGCAGGCGGATCTACATCGTGCCGGAGTGGATGCGGGGCCGGGCGGTCCCGGAGGGGCGCGTGCCCCTGTATCTGAACCCCGGGCTCACCTTCGGCACCGGTTCCCACCCCACCACCCAGCTGTGTCTGGAGCTGCTGGAGGAGGAGGTGCACGGGGGCGAGCGGGTGCTGGACCTGGGCTGCGGCTCAGGCATTCTGGCTATCGCCGCCCTGGCCCTGGGGGCGCAGCACGCCGCGGGGGTGGACATCGACCCCAAGGCGGTGGATGTGGCCTACGAGAACGCCGCCATGAACGGCATCGGCCGGGACCGGCTGAGCGTGCTCTCCGGCAATGTGCTGGGGGACCGGAAGCTGGCCGCCCGGCTGGTGGAGCAGGGGCGCAGCCGGGTGGTGCTGGCCAACATCGTGGCCGACGTCATTATCCCCCTGTCCGCCGCGGCGGGGGACTTCCTCGCCCCCGGCGGCGTGTTCCTGGCCTCCGGTATCATCGACGAGCGTGCCGACGAGGTGGAGGCGGCCATCCGCTCCAGCGGCCTGACGGTGACAAAGCGGCTGGAGCGCGCCGGCTGGTGCGCTTTCCGGGCACAGGGGCGCTGAGGCGGAGCCCAAAGCCGTTTTTTCGCAAATTGCCGGTTGACAAACCGCTTTTTCCCCTATAATATAAGGAGGCTATCGGCGCTGAGCAGGACAAGTACCCGGGACCCCTTCCCTTCAGAGAGCCGCCCATCCGGTGTGAGGGCGGCGGGCAGACCCGGCGAAGATCCCCTGTGAGCCGCAGACCGAACGCGAATGCAAGTAGGCTCTGCCGGGAGTTCCCGTTACAGAACGCACGAGGGGCCGGCCCGCGCCGGCAACGAGAGTGGTACCGCAGAGGTCGTGCGCCTTTGTCTCTCACGGAGAGGCAAAGGCGCATTTTTGCCCGCCTGCGGTCCCTGATACGCTGAGAAAAGAGGAGACGCCATGAAACTGACGCTTGCCATCCTGCTGTGCAAGTTCATCCGCTTTGTGGGCGGCCTGGTGGGCAAGGGCAGCTCCCTGCCGGGCCAGTTCGCCCTGAAGCTCTGTCCGGATGTGCTGGCCCGGGTGAAGCTGCCCGGGCGCATCATCGCCGTCACCGGCTCCAACGGCAAGACCTCCACCGTGGAGATGATCGCCGCCGTGCTCACCGCCGACGGGCAGCGGGTGGTGTGGAACCGGGAGGGCTCAAACCAGATCGAGGGGGTGGCCACCCTCATCCTCTCCCACTGCGACCTGCGCGGCCGCATGGATGCCGATGTGCTGCTGCTGGAGAGCGATGAGCGCTACGCCCGCTACACCTTCCGCTACTTCAAGCCCACGTACTTCGTCATCACCAACCTCTACCGGGACCAGCTCACCCGCAATGGCCACCCGGAGTGGGTGTACGAGTCCCTGCTGCCCACGGTGACCCCCCAGAGCACCCTGGTGCTCAACGCTGACGATCCCCTGGTCTCCTGCTTCGCCCTGGAGCATGAGGGGCAGCCCGTGGTCTGGTTCGGTCTGGAGGAGTATTCCCACAGCACGGACCGGCCCGTGGGGGTGTATGACGACGGGCAGCGCTGTCCCATCTGCAAGTGTAAGCTGCAGTACCTCTACTATCACTACCACCACATCGGCAACTATATGTGCCCCCACTGCGGCCTCCACCGCTGCCGCCCGGACTACGCCGGTACCCGGCTGGACCTGGAGGAGGGGCGGCTGGAGATCAACGGCAGCCGCAGCGTGGAGCTGACCTTCCACAGCATCTACAATGTGTACAACCTGCTGGCCGCCTGGTCCGTGTGCGCCCTGTGCGGAGCGGATGAGGACCGCATGGCCGCCACCCTCAGCAGCTATCTGCTGAAAAACGGCCGGATGGTCACCTTCACCCTGGGGGGGCATCGGGGCACCCTGCTCACCTCCAAGCACGAGAATTCCGTGGCGTACGACACCAATCTGGACTATGTGGTGCGCCGGGGGGAGGACTGCGAGGTCATGATCATCGTGGACGCCATCAGCCGCAAGTACTTCACCGGCGAGACCAGCTGGCTGTGGGACATCGATTTCGACCTGCTGGCCGCGGAGCAGGTGAAGCGGGTGTGGCTGTGTGGCCGGTACGGGAACGACCTGGCCCTGCGCTTTGACTTCACCGGTGTGCCGCCGGAGCGGGTGCACCTGTGCGGGAGCATTCCCCAGGCAGCGGCGGAGCTGAAGGCGGAGGGGACCCTGCCCCTGTATGTGCTCACCTGCTTCTCCGACCGGGACAAGCTGCTGAGTCTGACCGACCGGGAGGGAGGCAACTGATATGGAAGTGAACATCCTGCATCTCTACCCCGACTGCATGTCCCTCTACGGGGAGTGGGCCAACGCGGCGGTGCTGGCCCGGCAGCTGGAAAACCTGGGGGCGAAGGTCACCGTCAGGCGGCTGCTGCTGGACGAGACCCCCGACTTTTCCGATACCGACTTTATTTATATGGGCGCAGGCACCGAGCGTACCCAGAAGGCCGCTCTCATGGCCCTGAAGGACCACGCCGGCGCCCTGCGCGCCGCCCTGGACCGGGGGGCCGGGGCGCTGTTCACCGGCAGCGCCATGGAGATTCTCGGCAAAAGCGTTACCGATGCCCGGGGCCGGGAATGGCCCGGCCTGGGCCTGGCGGACTACACCAGCACCGAGACTGACCGGCGGGAGCCGGAGGACGTGATCGCCCACACCGACCTGCTGGATACCCCCGTGGTGGGTTTCATGAACAAGTGCAGCACCACCTCCGGCGTTACCGCGCCGCTGTTTTCCCATCTGACCCTGGGCTTCGGCAACGACCGGCCCTGCGGCAGCGAGGGGTACGCCGCGGGCGGTCTGCTGGCCACCCACCTCACCGGGCCCATTCTGGTGAAGAACCCGGATCTGCTGGCCCTGGTGGTCCGCCGCCTGTTCCGGGCCAAGGGCCAGCCCCTGCCGGAGACCATCCCTCCCCTGCCCCACCAGCGGGAGGCCTACAACGTCACCCTGCGGGAGCTGTCCGCCCGGGCGGGGACGAACTGACGCCGGAGCGTAAAGATCAGACTGAATATTACAAAACGTATCATAAACAGGAGGAACGACCCATGGATTACAACGAGACCGTCCATCTGCCCAAAACAGACTTCCCCATGCGGGCGGGGCTGCCCAAGCGGGAGCCGGAGATGCTGAAGAGCTTTTATGAGAAGGACCTGTACCACAAGATGGTGGCGCGCAACGAGGGCAAACCGAAGTTCGTCCTCCACGACGGCCCTCCCTACGCCAACGGCCACATCCACATCGGTACGGCCCTGAACAAGATCCTGAAGGACATCATCGTCAAGTACCGGAACATGACGGGCTTCCAGGCCCCCTATGTCCCCGGCTGGGACACCCACGGCCTGCCCATCGAGTCTGCCATTCTGAAGGACAAGAAGATCAAGCGGGACGAGCTGAGCGACGCGGAGTTCCGGGACAAGTGCAAGGAGTTCGCCCTGAACTTTGTAGACATCCAGCGCAGCGAGTTCAAGCGTCTGGGCGTGCTGGGCGACTGGGACGAGCCCTACCTGACCCTGCGCCCCGCCTTTGAGGCCAAGCAGATCGAGATCTTCGGCAAGATGGCCGAGAAGGGCTATATCTACAAGGGCATGAAGCCGGTATACTGGTGCCCCAATGACCAGACCGCCCTGGCCGAGGCGGAGATCGAGTACGCCGACGACCCCTGCACCACCATCTATGTGAAATTCCCTGTGCGGGACGACCTGGGCAAACTGAGCCAATACTGTGACCTGAGCAGGCTGTATTTCGTCATCTGGACCACCACCCCCTGGACCATTCCGGGAAATATGGCCATCTGCGTGAACCCGCAGCTGGACTATGTGCTGCTGCAGGTCCCCTCCGGCGAGGTGTACGTTCTGGCCGAGGGCCTGGCGGAGAGCGTGTGCAGGTCTGCCGGCATCGACTACGCCGCCTGCGCCGTGCTGGCCACCCTGAAGGGCGGGGAGCTTGAGCTGATGCGCGCCGGGCACCCCTTCTTTGACCGGGACTCCGTGGTGCTCTGCGGCGACCACGTCACCCTGGACGCGGGCACCGGCTGCGTCCACACCGCCCCCGGCTTCGGCGCGGACGACTTCAATATCTGCCGCGCCTACGATGCCGCGGGCAAGACGAACATCGGCGTGCCCGTGCCGGTGAACGCCAAGGGCGTGATGACCGACGAGCGGTACAACGGCCAGTTCTACGCCAAGGGCAACGACATGGTGGTGGCCGACCTGGAGGCCGAGGGCTTCCTGCTGGCCAAGGCCCATATTACCCACTCCTACCCCCACTGCTGGCGCTGCAAGAACCCCATCATCTTCCGGGCTACGGAGCAGTGGTTCTGCTCGGTGGAGGCCATCAAGGATGCTGCCGTGAAGTCCTGCGACGGCATTCAGTGGCACCCCGCCTGGGGCAAGGAGCGCATGGCCGCCATGATCTCCGAGCGCAACGACTGGTGCATTTCCCGCCAGCGCAAGTGGGGCGTGCCCATCCCCATCTTCTACTGCGACGGGTGCGGCGCGGACCTGGTGACGCCGGAGACCATCCGGCGGGTGTCTGACCTGTTCCGGGAGTACGGCTCCAACGTGTGGTTCGAGAAGAGCGCCGACGAGCTGGTGCCCGAGGGCTTCAAGTGCCCCAAGTGCGGCGGCGTCCACTTCTCCAAGGAGAGCGACATCATGGACGTGTGGTTCGACTCCGGCTCCACCTGGGCCGCCGTGGCGGACCAGCGCCCCGAGCTGGCCTATCCCGCCGACGTGTATCTGGAGGGGGGCGACCAGTACCGCGGCTGGTTCCAGTCCTCCATGCTCACCTCCATCGCCGCCCGGGGTGTGGCCCCCTATAAGCAGATCATCACCCACGGCTGGACCGTGGACGGCGAGGGCAAGGCCATGCACAAGTCTCTGGGCAACGCCGTGTCCCCCGACGAGGTCATCAAGGACTACGGCGCGGATATGCTGCGGCTGTGGGTGTCCTCCGCCGACTACACCCAGGACATGCGCATCTCCCCCGACATTCTCAAGCAGCTCAGCCAGGCCTACCTGAAGATCCGCAACACCGCCCGCTATATGCTGGGCAATCTGGACGACTTTGACCCCGACCGCCCCGTGGCCGCCGCCGACCTGGCGGAGCTGGACCGCTGGGCCCTGGCCCAGTTCAACGATCTGGTGCGGGAGGCCCGCGCCGCCTACGACCGGTATGAGTTCCACGCGGTGTACCGCGCGGTGTACAACTTCTGCGTGGTGGAGATGTCCAATTTCTATCTGGATGTCATCAAGGACCGCCTCTACTGCGGCGACGACGCCCAGCGCCGCTCCGCCCAGACCGCCCTGTACCGCATTCTGGACGGCATGACCCGCCTCATCGCCCCCATCCTGGCCTTCACCGGCGACGAGATCTGGGCCGCCATGCCTCATGCCGGCGGCGACAACGGCGAGAGCGTCCTGCTCAACGACATTCCCTCCTACGATCCCGCAC
>CAKUHW010000023.1 GCA_934659415.1 uncultured Oscillospiraceae bacterium | reverse complement strand
GCCCACGGCAAAGGTGAAGGAGATGGTCTTGTTCAGGGAGATGCCCATGAGCTGGGCCGCCCCCATGTCCTCCGACACGGCCCGCATGGCCTTGCCCAGCTTGGTTTTCTGTACCAGGAAGGTCAGCAGGACCATGGCGATGACCGACACCACGATGGTCAGCAGGGCGGCCAGGGTGATGTTGGCCCCGCCGATGCTGATGCTGCCGGAGATGAGAGGGGTCTGGACCATGCTCTTGGTGTCCGCCCCGAAGATCATCTGGGCCCCGTTCTCCAGCAGGAAGGAGATGCCGATGGCCGTGATGAGCAGGGACAACCGGGGGGCCGAGCGCAGGGGCGTGTAGGCCACCTTCTCGATGATCACGCCCAGCAGCGTGCTCACCACGATGGCCAGCACCACGGAGAGCACCGGGTGCAGGTGAAAGGTGGTCATGGCGTAATAGGTCATATACGCGCCCACCATGATAATGTCGCCATGGGCAAAGTTCAGCAGCAGGATGATACCGTATACCATGCTGTATCCCAGGGCGACCAGGGCATAGATGGAGCCGAGCTGCAGGGCGTTGACCACCTGGCTCAGAACATCGGACATACCTCGTCACATCCTCTCTGTATTTCCCTCGCGGTACGGGCCGCCGATACTTCAGCAGTATATCACAGCAAAGCGTTAACTTCAACCGCTCCCGCCCCATCCGCGTCAATTCCGGCGAAAAGCCCATGGGCAGGGCGCGCCGCGGGGCCGGAGGGGGGCAGCCTGCCGAAAAAATCCTGCGGGGAGCGCGTTGTCGCGCCCCCCGCACGGGTCCGTCTTAAACTGTTGGAGCGGCCGGATCAGAACATTTCGGTGAAGACTTCTTCGCCGTCCTTGACCTCGATGATGGCCACGTCCTTGATGGGGTTGTTACTCCCGTCGAAGCTGTAGGAGCCGGTGATGCCCTTCACGCCGTCGGAGGTGGCCATGGCCTCCACCACGGCGGCCATGTACTCATCGCTGCCGGCGGTCAGGCCCTTGTCCTCGGCGGCCTTGATAGCGGTGCACATCAGCATGGCGGCGTCATAGGCCAGGGGGGCAAACATGTTGGGGACCTTGACGCCGTAGGCGGCCTCATAGTCCTTCTCGAACTGGGCCACGGACTCGGTGCCGGGGGCGTAGCCGGAGCAGTAGACGGTGCCCTCCAGGTCGGCGGCGGTGGCGTAGTCCTTGATGCCGCCGAAGCCGTCGCCGCCCAGCACGGTGGCGGTCATGCCGGCCTGACGGCCCTGGGTGATGGCCAGGCCGGCCTCACCGTAGTAGACGGGCATGAACACCACGTCGGGGTCCTGCCCCGCGATTTTGGTCATCTGGGCGTTGAAGTCCTTGTCGCCGGAGGCGAAGGCCTCGGTGGCCACTACAGTGATGCCCAGCTCGGCGGCCTTGGCCGCGAAGGCGTCCTTCAGACCCTCGGAGTAGTCGCTGCCGCTCTCATAGAGGATGGCGGCCGTCTTGGCCCCCAGCTTCTCGGCGGCGTACTGGGCCATCTTCTCCCCCTGGAAGGGGTCGATAAAGCAGGCGCGGAACACGTTGGAGCGCACGGTGCCGTCCTCCATCACGGTGACCCCCGCGGCGGTGGCGGAGGCGGTGATCTGGGGCATGCCGATCTCATAGGTGGCGTCGGCCAGGGTCAGGGTGGCGCCGGTGAGCACGGAGCCGATCACGGCGGTGGCTCCCTTCTCCTTGGCCAGGTTGAAGGCGTTCACGGCCTCCAGGCCGTCGCCCTTGTCGTCATATTCCAGTATCTCCACCTGCTTGCCGTTGATGCCGCCGGCGGCGTTCAGCTGGTCGATATACAGCTTGGCGCCGTTGATCACGGGGATGCCGTACTGGGCATAGTCGCCGGTGGTGTTGCCGATCAGGGCAACCTTGATGGCGGAGGCGGAGGCATCTCCCCCGCTGGGCTTCTTATCGCCGGAGCAGCCGGCCAGAACAGACAGCGCCATGGCGCCCGCCATCAGCATTGCCGCGATTCTTCTCTTTTTCATTGTCATATCCTCCTTTTCGGTTCCTCCCGCAGCAGGTATTTGCTTTACCCATCTGCTGTAAGATTGCTGACAATTATATTACCGAACTGTTATGTTGTCAACCGGCACAATGCCCAACACATTTTCTGTCGCTCCAGATTTCCTTGGGATATTATCCGAAAACCAGCCTGATACCGGGCAAATCCGCCCTTTGTGAAAATGCCGGTATCCGCCGCGGTCCGTCCCGCCGCTCCCCTGCCCCACTTTGTCAACTTGACACCATTTTCTGTGACACATTGTCAACTGCCCCCCTCCCCCGCCATTTTCTGCGCAAGTTTGAAAGAAAGCTCTTGACATTCTTCCCCGCAGCCGATATAATAGTTTTCGCTGTGACGGACGGTTAGCTCAGCTGGTATGAGCACCTGCTTGACGTGCAGGGGGTCACAGGTTCGAGTCCTGTACCGTCCACCATACATGAAAAATCCGAACTTATTCCCAATCGGGAACGGGTTCGGATTTTTCATTAAAGAAAAACGGGCGGGAACCGCAAGGGCCCCCGTCCGCCTGTCCTGTTTGTCACGCCTCGCCTGTTCACAACGCTGCTTTTTACCGCCAGAACCGGCCGGTAAAGCAGGCCCACAGGATGGAGCCCACCCCCTGGAGGATGAGCAGCAGCCCCACGATCCAGGCCAGGGCCACGGCCCCCGCCAGAGGCTCCATCATGGACACGAAGCCCGCCGCCGTAAGCACGATGCCCAGGGCCGTGAACCAGCCCCAGCCCCGCACGCCGAAGCGGCGCAGGTCAAAGGAGTTCACAAACCGGCTGATACCGGAGAACACCAGCCACATCCCCAGGATATAGGGCAGGGTCATGGCGGTGAAGAGCCGGTTGGCCAGAATGAACACCGCCAGGATCACGGTGAGGATGCCGTCCAGCAAAAACCAGCCGGAGCCGTACATCACATTGCTGGCCGTGGCGAAGATCACGATATCCACCAGGCCGGAGAAGAGCATGGCCAGGCCCAGCAGGAGGGACAGGCCGCTCAGGGCGGAGTCCGGGTCGGCGATGCACACCACGCCCATCACGATGAGCGCCGCACCGGCCAGGACCCACAGCACCCGCGTTGCAGTTTTGTTCATACCGATCGTTCCCTTCTTCTGTCTCTGTCTGCCGGGGCCTCCGGCAGTGTTTACTCGATGGCGATGGTGGTGGTGCGGGGCAGCTCACGCTGCTCCACCTTGGGGATGGACACCTTCAGGATACCGTCCTCAAACCGGGCGGACACCTCGCCGGCCTCCACGCCCTCGCCCACATAGAAGCTGCGGCTGCAGGCACCGGCGTACCGCTCCTGGCGGATATACCGGCCGGCCTTGTCGGTCTCGTCCCGGTCCAGGCCCTTGGCGGCGCTGATGGTCAGGCAGCCGTCCTTCAGCTCCAGACTGACCTCGTCCTTCTTGAAGCCGGGCAGATCCACATCCAGCTCGTAGGTGGAGTCGGTCTCCCGCACGTCGGTCTTCATCAGGTTCTTGGCGTGCCTGCCGTACAGCGGGTCGCGGCCGCGGGGGGCAAGGAATGCATCGTTGAAGAAATCGTCAAACAGGTTCTCGTTAAAAATGCTGGGCAACATAAGTCATAACCTCCATTCGATCTTCCGCCGTCCGGCTCCCCGGACGGCTTGCTTTTGTTACCGTCACAAATGGGTTCAAATTCTGTTCCCGGGTCTCTCTCCCCTGGAACGTCTTCATCATAGCACGAAAATTAGCACTGTCAAGAGGAGAGTGCTAACGTTAACAAAGAACCTCATCTTTGTTCACAAAATATCCGAAAACGCCTCCGGACTCCCCGCTGCCCGGCCCTCTCCCCCGGCGCCGGGGCTGTCAGCGGAGCACAGACGGGGTTCTTCGGCGGCCTCCCGGCGGAAGCGTGATCCCTCAGTTCCGGCGGCCCGGCCTCTCTGCGCCCTGCCCGTGTGTCTTCAGGATACCACGCCTTAGCGCCAAAAACGCGAGGAGATCAAAAAATATTGCTCAAAAAGTTGGCTTGGCGCGCCCGCGCGCGCGTCAGGCCCCGCAGGGGCCTCGGTATCCAACTTGGTTTGGGTCTCTGTTTTGGTTTTTGGTATCGGTTTCGGTTTGGGTTTGGGTTTGGGTTTTGGTTTTGGTTTAGGTTTCGGTATCGGTTTTGGTATTGTTATGTTTGTTATCCGTTGTTATACGCTCCCCGCCGTGCACACGGGGCCGCATACGGACCCGGCAGAGCAGGACGCGAGGGATCCCATGGAAAATTTCTGCCCGGAATTTTGTGCACAACCACGGCGGGCATCCCTCGCGTCCGCCCCCGCCCCGGGGCTGTCCGGCCTTGCGCAGCGGGCGCATCCATGGTATAATCAGTCCAAAATATGGGACACACGGAGGGACGCACATGGCGAGGAGCGAAAAACAGAAGCAGAAGCTGCCGCTGCTGGAGCGGCTGCTGCGCCGGCGCAGCGACGAGGACCATCCCCTGTCCATGGAGGAGCTTCTCGCCGAGCTGGAGCGGTACGGCATCCGGGCGGAGCGCAAGAGCGTGTACGACGACATGGAGCAGCTGCGGGAGCTGGGGCTGGACGTGCAGAACCGGCGGGGCCGGGACGGCGGGTGGTTCCTGGGCAGCCGGGAGTTTGAGCTGGCCGAGCTGAAGCTGCTGGTGGACGCCGTACAGGCCAGCCGCTTTCTCACCGGGCGCAAGAGCGAGGCCCTGATCAAAAAGCTGGAGGGCCTGGCCTCGGTGTATCAGGCGGGGCAGCTTCAGCGGCAGGTATATGTGGACCGGCGGATCAAGACCATGAACGAGAGCATCTACTACAGCGTGGACCGGCTCCACGCCGCCATCGCCGCGGGCTGCGTGATCACCTTTCACTACTTCGAGTACGACCTGCGCAAGGAGCGGGTGCTCCGCCGGGATGGCAAACTGTACCGGGCCACCCCATTCGGCCTCATCTGGGACAACGAGAACTACTACCTCGCCGCCTGGGACGAGGACCGGAAGGAGCTGCGCCACTACCGGGTGGACAAAATGCTGGACATCCGCGCCACCACGGTCAAGGGCACCGACCGGGGGGGCTGGACGGCGGAGGGGTACACCCGGCGGCATTTCGGGATGTATGCCGGCCGCCCCTGCAGGCTGAAGCTGCGCTGCGCCGCGGCTCTGGCGGGGGTGGTGCTGGATCGGTTCGGCCGGGACGTGATGCTGGTACCCGATGGCGAGGACGCCTTCACCGTGACGGTGGAGGTGGCGGTGAGCCCGCCCCTGTGGGGCTGGCTGTTCGGCCTGGGGGACGGCGTGGAGGTCTGTGCCCCCCGGTGGGCCGCCCGGGAGTACCGCGACCGCCTCGCCCGGGCCCTGGAGCGGGCCGGGGATGGGGAATAGAAAAAGCTCCCCTTACACAGGGGAGCTTCAGGCCGTCAAAAAACTTAAGAACGTTTTTTGACGGGTGAGTTGCAGTCCGCTGCGCGCACGCAATGTCTCCTTAAGGACGTCGACATTTCGCACACTTGCGGCCTGAGAAGTGTTTTCCGCCACGCACATGTCGCGGCGGAAAACGGATTTCACTGTTTTCGCCGCTGCGGCGGCGAACTCTGCGAGGCTTTTTTGACAGTCTCAAAGCTTCCCTTACACAGGGGAGCTTATCTCAAAGCCCTTTGGCCCACGCAGAAAACGAGGAATCTGCCTGAACCGCAGGGCAAGGGCTCTGCCCCTGCCCTGCGGGGGCGGTTATAATTCCAGCGCGGCGGTGTAGCCCTCGCGCATGGCCTCGTAGACCTTGGCGGGGCGCACGCAGTCGCCGATCTCATGGACGGGCACTCCCGCGGCGGCCTTCAGGGCGTCGGCGTCCGCCCGGCGGGCCTTCATGCCCAGGGCGAACATCACCGTATCCGCGGGGAAGAAGCGCTCGTTCCCCTCGCCGTCCACGGCCCTGACCCCCTCGCCGGTGATCTCCGTGCAGCGCGCGCCGCACACGGTGGTCACCAGGGACTCCATCTCGTGGAGCAGGGCGATGCGGTGCATGGGGTAGGCGTCGGGAGCGGGGGCGGGACCCATCTCCAGAATGGTGACCTCATGGCCCGCCCGGGCCAGATCCAGGCCGGTCTCGCAGCCCACCAGGCCGCCGCCCACCATCACCACCCGCCTGCCCGCCTGATCGGGCCGGCGGTAGAAGTCCAGGGCCTGCACCGCGTGCCCGATACCGGGGATGGGGGGCACCGCGGGCTGTGCGCCCAAGGCCAGGATCACCTCATCCGCGCCGAAGGAGGCGATGTTCTCCGGCGTGACGGGGGTGTTCAGCCGTACCTCGATGTTCCGCGCCTGCACCCGGCGGATGACCACATCCCGCAGGCGCTTCAGATCGGCCTTGTAATAGTCGGTGTCCGTGAAGAAGAGCACGCCGCCCAGCCGGTCTCCCGCCTCGGCCAGAATGACCTGATGGCCCCGGTCACAGGCGGTGACGGCCGCCTCCATGCCCGCCATGCCGCCGCCGATCACCAGCACCCGCTTGGACCGCTCCGGCCTGCGCGCCAGCAGGTCCAGATCGTAGAAGAACTCCGCGGGGTTGGCGGTGCAGCCGAACAGACGGGGCATTTCGGTGATGTCCACCCCCTCCAGGGGGCCCATAAAGCACTTGAAGCAGCGCAGACAGGGGTTGATGTCGTCGGCATGACCGCTCTCGGCCTTGCGGGCAAAGTCCGGGTCGGCGGTGAGCTCCCGGCCCAGGGCCACCAGGTCGCACTTGCCCTCCGCCAGCAGGGCCTCCGCCTGCGCAGGGTCGTTGATGCCCCCCACCACAGCCACAGGGATATGCACCGCCCGGCGGATGCGCCCGGCGGCGTCGGCATTGAGACCGTGGGGCTGGAACAGAGAGGAGAACTCTCCGCTGAGGATGGGGTTGCGGTAGGTGCCCACGGAGACGTGGATGAGGTCCACATACTCCTGGGCCATGGCGCAGAAGGCGGCCGTCTCCTCCACGCCCATGCCGCCCTCGGCGCACTCGTCGCCGCTGACGCGCATCTCCAGAATAAAGTTCTTCCCCATGGCCTCCCGCATGGCGCGCAGCAGCATCAGGGGGAAGCGGGCCCGGTTCTCCAGACTGCCGCCGTAGGCGTCGGTGCGGCGGTTGGTGCGGGGGGAGAGGAACTGGTGAAGCAGCCAGCCGTGCCCGGCATGGATCATCACGCCGTCCATTCCCGCCGCCTGCATGAACCGGGCCGCGGTGACAAAATGGTCGATGACCTCTCCCATCTTCGCCTCGTCCATGGCGATGATCTCCAGCCCGTCGGGGCGCGTGTACCCCATGGGGCCCAGGCCGTACTGCACGCCGGGGATGGGCTCCACCGACTCCCCGCAGTGGGACAGCTCGATGAGACACTTGGCCCCCTCCGCCCGGATGGCGGCCACCAGGGGCTTCAGCTTGGCCATGGTGGGGTCGTTCAGGTCGGCATAGTCAATGGGAGGGAATGGCTCCCGGGACGCGCCGCAGAAGTCCACGGCGGTCTCCCCCAAAGTCACCTGGGCGCAGCCGCCCGCCGCCCGGGCCAGCATGGCGTGCTTCAGCACATAGTCCAGGCCGGGGATGTTGAGAAAGGTGCCGCAGTAAATGGGCGCGGCCACGATGCGGTTTTTGTAGGTGTGCGTTCCCACCTTCAGCGGGGTGAAGAGATGCTTGTAGGTGTTCATATCAGTCAGTCCTCCCGTCTGTGGTCAGCCGTCGGCGGCTGTGTCTCCATAATACCGCCGGGGCGGGGACGGGGCAACCATTAAAATGGAGTAAAAATGTTGCTTAGTCGACACATTGGCAATTGTCTGTTGATTTTTATGACGGGAAAGCTTAAAATGTCCGAAGCAAAGAAAAAATATTTGTGCATTTTGGGGGAAATGATATGGAACGCGAGGACCCGCGCCTGACGCGCACCCGCCGGATGATCCAGCGGGCCTTTCTGGCCTGCCTGGGGGAGAAGGGCTTTCTGGAGCTGACCGTGCGGGACATTACGGAGCGGGCGGAGATCAACCGCTCCACCTTTTACAAGCACTATCTGGACAAGTACGACCTGCGGGACCGGTATGTGGACGAGGTGGTGGAGCAGTTCACCGCCTGCCTGGACGTGAGCTTTCTCTCCCTGCCCGAGATCACGGACGGGGTGTACTTCCAGCGGCTGCGGCTGAGCCTCATCGCCCTTGCCGGGCACCGGGAGGAATACCTGGCCCTGTGGGGGAGCAACCTGCAGGAGCGCAATGTGTTTGAGGAGATGCTGAGCGCGGGCTCGGCCAAGTTCATGGCCGCCTTTGAGACCGTGCCGGACATCCCCGGGGAGAAGCGGCCGCTCTACAGCTTTTACGCCCGGATGTTCCTCACCTGCATGCTGGCCAGCATCCGCTGGTGGTTCACCGACGGGACCTGGATGGATGCGGACGAATTCACCCACCTGATGATCCGGCATATGAGCCGCAGCTTTCACGCCACCCTGCGGGGAACCTGAGAAGGGCCGCTCCGGAGGGATGGGGGCGGGGAGAAGATCCCGATGACCGGCTCCCCGCTGTCTCTTGCGGCGGCAGGGCTCCGGTGCTATAATAGAATGTTGTGTAATGCGGTCCCGTCCGCGGGAAGCGGACGGGACGAAGGAGAGATACGCTATGAGGTCCATCCATACCGGCCATCGCAAACGCGCCAGGGAGGAATTCCTGGCCAGGGGCCTGTCAGGCCTGGCGGACCACCGGGTGCTGGAGCTGCTGCTGTTTTACGCCATTCCCCAGGGCGACGTGAACCCGCTGGCCCACCGGCTGATCGACCGCTTCGGCTCCCTCTCCGGGGTGTTCCACGCCCCATACGAGCAGCTGATGCAGGTGAAGGGCGTGGGGGAGAACACCGCCGCCCTCATCCGCCTGGTCCCGGCCGTGGCAGGGCGCTACCTGGAGCAGGTATCCGGCCCCGGGGAGCAGCTGACGGAGGACTGGCAGTTCCAGGAGCTGCTGCTCCCCGTGTTTTTCGGCGCCCACAGGGAGATGGCCTATCTGGTGTGCATGGACGGAAAGAACAAGCTGCTGGCCTGCCGCCCGCTGGCGGAGGGCGTCACCGGCGCGGTGGAGATCAACACCCGCAAGGTGGTGGAGACCGCCCTGGGCTGCAACGCCGTGAAGGTGGTCCTGGCCCATAACCATACCTCCGGCGTGGCCATGTTCTCCAGCGCGGATGTGGCGGCCACCAGGGAGCTGCTGCTGATTTTGCAGAGTGTGGGCATCGAGCTGATCGACCACATGGTGTTCGCCGAGGATGAGATGGTGTCCATGCGCGCCTCCGGTCTGCCCCTGTGGACGAAATGAGGCCGGGATACCAGGTTGACATGGAACGGATGTTTGATGTATAATGGGGCGAACAGAGGGGGGACGGAATATGGCGCGGTTTGAAGTGGTATCGGAATACAAGCCCAGCGGGGACCAGCCGGAGGCCATCGCGGCCCTGGCCGCCGGAATCGAAACCGGCCTGGATGAGCAGACGCTGCTGGGCGTCACCGGCTCGGGCAAGACCTTCACCATGGCCAAGGTCATCGAGGCGGTGCAGCGGCCCACCCTGGTGCTGGCCCACAACAAGACCCTGGCGGCCCAGCTGTGCGAGGAGTTCCGGGAGTTCTTCCCCCACAACGCCGTGGAGTATTTCGTGTCCTACTACGACTACTA
>CAKUHW010000022.1 GCA_934659415.1 uncultured Oscillospiraceae bacterium | reverse complement strand
ATGGTTGCGGTTGTCCCCCATGACGAACAGGCACCCCTCAGGCACGGTGATGTGATTGAGTCCCTCGCCGAAGGAGGGAATCTCCATGCGCTCCTTGATATAGGTCTCCCGCAGGGCGGTCCCGTCCACGTAGACGGTACCGGTATCGTAGTCGATGTCCACGGTCTGCCCCTCGGTGGCGATGACCCGCTTCACAATGGAGTCCTCCTGATAGGAGCGCTGGGTGAGCACCACGATATCCCCCTGTTTGGGGGTATAGCCCAGGCACCAGACCAGCATGGAGTTGCCGTTGTGCAGGGTATTCTCCATGGACGCGCCGCTGACCACCACGATGCGGGCAAAAAACACGAACACCAGCAGCATCACCGCCACGGCCATGGCCAGGGTGCGCACGTTGAGATAGAGCTCGCTGCCCGGCGGGCCTTTCGGCTTTTTCTCCGGGGCGTTTCCCGCCCGGTCCTCCGGCTCAGGCTGCTCCGGCGCGCCGGCGGACATCTTCTCTTCTTCCATATTCCATCAAGCCTCCTCAGACCCGGCGGACGCCGCGCGCTCCAGGGCGGCCGGGTCCTCAAAGGCCAGCTGGAACTGCTCCGCGTCCATGGTCTCATGCTGCAGCAGGAACCGGGCCACCAGCTCCAGCTTGTCCCGGTCCCGGGTCAGGATCTCCCGGCAGCGCTGGTAGGCGCCGTCCAGCAGGGCCTTCACCTCGCTGTCGATCACGGCGGCGGTCTCCTCCGAATAGGGCTTGGCCTGGGCCATGGAGCGGCCCAGGAACACCTCGTCGTGCCCGGTGGTGAAGGTCACGTTGCCCAGCCGCTCGCTCATGCCGTATTTGGTCACCATATCCCGGGCGATGGCGGTGGCCCGCTGCAGGTCGCTCACCGCGCCGGTGCAGACGAAGCCCAGGGCGGTCTCCTCGGCGCACCGCCCGCCCAGCAGGGTGGAGAGGGTCTCGGTGAGCTTCTGGCGGGACACATGGTCCCGGTCCTCCTGGGGCCGGTTGATGGTCATGCCGGCGGCCTGGCCCCGGGGGATGATGGTGATCTGCTGCACCGGGTCCTGGGTGGGCAGCGCCCGGGACACCACGGCGTGGCCCGCCTCGTGATAGGCGGTGATGCGCCGGTCCTCCTCGATCTGGGTGCGGCTCTTCTTCTCCGGGCCGGCGATGACCTTGATCACCGACTCCTGGATGTTTTTCAGGGTGATGAAGCGCTGGCCGCTGCGGGCCGCCAGCAGGGCGGACTCGTTCATCAGGTTCTCCAGGTCCGCGCCGGTAAAGCCGGTGGTCTCCCGGGCGATCTCCCGCAGGTCCACGTCGTCCCCCAGGGGCTTGTTGCGCACATGGACCTTCAGAATGGCCTCCCGGCCCTTCATGTCCGGCCGGCCCACATACACCTGCCGGTCGAACCGGCCGGGACGCAGCAGGGCAGGGTCCAGGATATCCTGGCGGTTGGTGGCCGCCAGCACGATGACCCCCTCGTTGGAGGCAAAGCCGTCCATCTCCACCAGCAGCTGGTTCAGGGTCTGCTCCCGCTCGTCATGGCCGCCGCCCAGGCCCGCGCCTCTCTGGCGGCCCACGGCGTCGATCTCGTCGATGAACACGATGGCGGGGGCCTCCCGCTTGGCCTGCTCGAACAGGTCGCGCACCCGGCTGGCCCCCACGCCCACATAGAGCTCCACAAAGTCGGAGCCGGAGATGGACAGGAACTTCACCCCCGCCTCACCGGCCACGGCCTTGGCCAGCAGGGTCTTGCCGGTGCCCGGCGGGCCCACCAGCAGCACCCCCTTGGGGATGCGGGCCCCCAGGTCGGTGAAGCGCTGGGGCTCCTTGAGAAAGTCCACGATCTCCTGCAGCTCGGCCTTCTCCTCGTCTGCGCCGGCCACGTCGGCAAAGGTCACCGCGCTCTTCTGGCCGTTCACCGTGCGGGCCCGGCCGAAGCCCCCCATGGGGCCGCCCTGGCCGCCGTTCTGGGCGTTCTGCCTGGCGGCCATCATCCACCAGAGGATCATCACCAGCACCACGGAGATCACCGCCGGCAGGGTCACCTGCAGCCAGACGGGCATAACGTAGGGCGGCTCGAAGTCGTAGGAGGTGAGGATCCCCGCCTCCTTCTGCGCCCGGATGGTGTCCCCCAGGTCGTCGTAGAACAGGGCGGTGTCCGCCAGTGCGTGGTACTTCACGGAGCCGTCGGACAGCTGCATGGACAGCACGCCGCGCTTGTCCACGTCAAAGGCGGTCACCTGCTGGGCCAGGAAGTAGTCCCGGGCCGCAGAGTAGCCGATATAGTCCTTCTTCTGCCCCCCGTTGAAGGCGGTGAACGCCCAGAACAGCAGGGCCAGCAGAATCAGATAGATCACCAGAACTCGAAATCTGCCTCTTTGCTTCACAGTCTGTTCTCCTTGCCTTCCGATTATTCCCCGCCGTACACCCTGGGGCTGAGCACGCCCACATAGGGCAGGTTGCGGTACTTCTCCGCGTAATCCAGCCCGTAGCCCACCACAAAGGCATCCGGGATGGTGAAGCCCACATAGTCGGGGTGGATGTCCTTCTCCCGGCGCTCCGGCTTATTGAACAGGGTGCAGATGCGCACCGACGCAGGGTGGCGGGTCCGCAGCAGGTTGGTCAGGTAGTAGAGGGTATTTCCGGAGTCCAGAATGTCCTCCACAATAAGCAGGTGCTTGCCCTCCACGGGGTCGGACAGGTCCTTGCGCAGCTCCACCTGGCCGGAGCTGCTGGTGCCGCCGCCGTAGGAGGACAGGGCGATGAAGTCCGCCGACAGGGGCAGGTCGATGGCCCGGCTCAGATCGGCCATGAAGATGTAGGAGCCCCGGAGGATGCACACCAGCACCAGCTCCTCCCCGGCGTAGTCCTCCGTGATCTGCGCTCCCAGCTGGCGGACCCGCTCGCGCAGCTGCTCCTCGCTGAATAAGATCTTTTCAATGTCCTGATGCATGGCCGTTCTCCTCTTTCTTTCTGTGATCGTTGGTCTCCGCCGCGGCGGAGCTCTGCCGCAGGATGATATGCAGACATGCCTCCCCCGGGCGCGCCAGCGCGTCCCCGTGGGGGCCGAGACCGCCCACGGCGGCGGCGGTCCCGTCCCGATCCAGCACCGGCACGCCGTCCCGCAGGGGGGCAGGCAGCCGCTGCTCGATCATCAGCTTTTTCACGCTTTTGTATGGTCTCCGCCCCAGGCGCAGCCCGTCCCCCTCCCGGCGGGGGCGGACGGTATACGGGCCCGGGCGCAGATAAAATTCCCCGGGGCCCACATAGGCCTTTGCCGGACACAGGGCCCGGGCGCAGCCGATCTCCCACCGGCCCCAGGAGAGGGTCTCCCCCGCCGCCAGGGCCGCGGGCTCCGGCGGCGCGTCCACCCGGGGATAGAGCCGCCCGAAGGAGCAGGCCGCCCGTCCCCCCGGCAGGTCCAGGCTCCAGGAGGGCTTTCCGGCGGCGCACAGCGCCAGCAGGGTCTCCAGATGGGCGCGCCCCCCGCCGGTGAGCAGGTGCAGCGCCCGCAGGGCCACCGGGCGGGGCGCCCCGGCCAGAGCCCCGGCGGACACGCTGCCGTCCGGCGCGCCCGCCTCGGCCAGCAGCGCCCGGGCCTGGGTCTCCAGGCAGGCGTCGTCCTCCCCGGCAGAGCGGGCCGCGGCGTTGAGGTGCTCCGCCGCCCGGGGATTGAGCTGCTCCAGCAGGGGCAGCAGCCGGTGGCGCACCCGGTTGCGGGTGCAGCAGAGGTCGGCGTTGGTCTCGTCCTCCACATGGGGGATCCCATGGGCCTCCAGCCAGGCGAGCAGCTGGGGCCGGGTCACGGCCAGCATGGGCCGGATCAGGTCGTCCCGGCGCTCCGGGATGCCCCGCAGGGTCCCGCAGCCCCGGATGAGGTTCATAAGGACGGTCTCGGCATTGTCCTGCGCCTGGTGGCCGGTGGCGATGAGGGTGCAGCCCGTATCCCGGGCGGCGCGGCGCAGAAAGTCATAGCGCAGCTCCCGGGCGGCCTCCTCCACGCCGACGCCCCGGCTGCGGGCCGCGGCGGACACATCCCCCCGCTCCGTCGCGAGAGGCACGCCCCGCCCGGCGCACCAGGCGCGGACAAATGCCTCGTCCCGGTCTGCCGTGGGGCGCAGTCCGTGGTGATAGTGGGCGGCCCGGACGGTATATCCCCCCTCCTCCGCGCCCTCCAGCAGGCGGCAGAGCAGATACATGGAGTCCGCCCCGCCGGACAGGGCGCACAGCACGGCGCTGCCGGGGGGGATGAGGTCAAAGCGGAAGGGGTCGTCAGTAGTCGTCCTCGTCATAGCGCTGCTCCAGATTGCGGAACACGGTGAACTCAGGCCGCCACTCCAGCATGACCGAGCCGATCTCGCCGTGGCGGTTCTTGGCGATGATGCACTCGGCCACGTTGGGATTTTCCGCATCGTTGTCGTAATAGCTCTCCCGGTGGATGAACATGACGATGTCGGCATCCTGCTCGATGGCGCCCGACTCGCGCAGATCGGACAGCATGGGCCTGCGCTGGCCCGCTCCCCGGCTCTCATTGGCACGGGACAGCTGGGACAGACACAGCACCGGCACGTTCAGCTCCTTGGCCATCAGCTTCAGGGAGCGGGACATATCGGACACGATCTGCTGGCGGTTGTCGCCGGCGCGCTGGGGCCCGCCCGCAGAGGTCATCAGCTGGAGATAGTCCACCACCACCAGGCCCAGGTCCTTGATGCGGCGGCACTTGGCGTTGATCTCCGCCACGGAGAGGGTGGCATCGTCGTCGATATAGATGCTGGTCTGGCTCAGGGCGGCCACGCCCAGGGCCACCCGGCTCCACTGCTCGTCCCCGTTGATGCGCCCGGTGAGCAGCGCCTTGTTGTCGATCAGGCACTCGGTGGACAGCATCCGCATGCCCAGCTGCTCCCGGCTCATCTCCAGGGAGAACACGGCCACGTTCTTGCCGGAATGCTTGCCGGCCTCCAGGGCCATGTTCAGCGCCAGAGAGGTCTTGCCCATGCCGGGCCGGGCCGCCAGGATGATCAGGTCGGAGTTGTTCAGACCGGTGATCTTCCGGTCCAGATCCGCAAGGCCCGTGGAGATGCCCGGAAAGGCCTGGCCGGAGGCCTGGCGCTCCTTGATAGTGTCCCACACGGAGCTCATCACCGCGGAGATGTGGGTCATGCCCACGGCGGAGCGGCCCTGGCGGATGGCATAGATACGCTGCTCGGCCAGCTCCAGCACGTTGGCGGCGGTGCCTCCCTCGGTGCGCACGGTCTCCAGCAGCTCCCCGGCCACCTGCCCCACCCGGCGCAGCAGCGCCTTGTCCGCCACGATGGCGGCGTACTCCAGCACGTTGGCGGCGGTGGGGGTGATCTCCATCAGCTGGCGCAGGTATGGGATGGAGCGCTCCTCATCGAACACCCCCGCCTGCTTCATCCGGTCCAGCACGGTGATGGGGTCGATGGTCTCAAAGTGGCTGAACATCCCGTAGAGCACCTGGTAGAGCTCCCGGTTCTGGCGCATGTAGAAGTCGTCCGGGGTGAGGCGGGCGGCCACATCGGGCACGCACCGGTCGTCAATGAGCATGGAGCCCAGCACCGCCTGCTCCGCCTCCACGCTGTGGGGCAGCGCCAGCTCGTTCAGTTCGTCCAACTTCCTCACCTCTCTCTGTAAGCTATGGTCCCGCAGGCGCGGCGGGCGTTATCCGCTCCCCCGCGCCGCGTATGTTTCTTACTTCTCCTCGGTCACCAGCACATAGATGGTCCCCGTGACCTCATACCCAAGCCTGCACTTGAGCTCAACGGGGCCGAAGGACTTGATGGGCTCGCTCAGGAGAATGCGGGCCTTGGCCACGTCCAGGCCGAACTGGGCCTTGAGGGCCTCGGAGACCTCCTTGCTGGTGACGGAGCCGAACAGCTTGCCCCCCTGCCCCGCCCGGGCGGAGATCTTCACCTGGCAGCCCTTCAGCTGCTCGGCCACGGCCTCGGCCTGGGCCTTCTCCTCGGCCTCCCGGGCCTTCTTGGCCTTGTCCTGCATCTTCATGGTGTTCAGCGCGTCCGCCGTGGCCTCCACCGCCAGCTTGCGGGGCAGAAGGAAGTTGCGGGCGTACCCGTCGGACACCTCCACCATCTGGCCGCGCTTGCCCTGGCCCCTCACGTCCTGCTGTAAGATCACTTTCATGGTCGTTTCCTCCAAATCGAAAAATAAATTTATCTGTCGTCTTTCATGCGGTCCCGTCGGTCCCCGGGTCGGGGCGGAAGTAGTCGTCCAGGGCGGCGGTGAGCCGCGCCGTGACCTCCTCCACCGTGGCCCCCGGGATCTGGGCCCCGGCGGCGGCGCCGTTCCCGCCGCCCCCCAGGGCCTCGGCGATGACCTGCACGTTGGTGTCGTTGATGCTGCGGGCGGACAGGATCACCCGGTCCGGCTCCTGGTAGAGCACGAAGGAGGTATTCACCCCCGCGATGTTCAAAAGCTCGTCCGCCGCCTGGGCCGCAGCCACCCGGCCCACGTCCTGCTCCACCGGGGCGATGGCGATGTCCCCCCGGTACAGCCTGGCCTTCTGGATGATGCCGAACTTGGCGATGGTGTCGGCCAGGTCAGTCTGGAAGAGCTTCTTCACCTGGTTGGTATCCCCCCCGGCGCGGCGCAGCAGGGCCGCGGCCTCAAAGGTGCGCCCGCCGGTGCGCATGGTGAAGTTCTTGGTGTCCAGCATGATGCCCGCCATCAGGGCCTCGGCCTCGCCGGTCTGCAGGTCGGACGGCTCCATGAGATAGCCGATGAGCTCGGTGACCAGCTCGCTGGCGGAGGAGGCGGAGGGCTCGTGGAAGTTGAGGGCCGCCCCCTCGATATAGGTGGCCGCCCGGCGGTGGTGGTCGATGACCGCCACCTTGTTGCAGGACGTGAGCACCTCGGGGCAGGCCACCTGCTCGGGCCTGCTGGTATCCACCACCACCAGCAGGGTGTCGGTGTCCGCCCGCAGCAGCGCCTCCTGAGCCCCCAGAAAGCGGCCCTGATAGTAGGGCATCTCCTGCACCCGGCGGATCAGCTCGTCGGCGGGGGTCCCCCCCTCCTCCCGGAGGATGTAGGCCGGCACGCCCTGCCTGCGGGCAATGGCGCACACGCCCACAGCGGCGCCCACGGCATCCATGTCGGCGGCCTGATGCCCCATGACCAGCACGCAGGAGGCGTCTGAGATCAGCTCCCCCAGGGCGGAGGCCATCACCCGGCTCTTCACCTTGGTGCGCTTCTCCGTCTCCCGGGAGCGGCCGCCGTAAAATTCAAAGCCGAAGCGGGTCTTCACCACCGCCTGGTCGCCCCCCCGGGACAGGGCCATGTCCGCAGACAGGGTGGCCGCGCGGAACAGCTCCGCCGGGCTGTCCCCATCGGTGCCCACGCCGATGGACAGCGTCACCGGGATCCCGTTGGGGGTGCAGATGGCGTGGATGCGGTCCAGCAGGTCGAACTTGCCGCTGCGGTAGCCGTCCAGGTACTGCTCCTGGAAGAGGAAGAGATAGCGGTCCCGGTCCAGCCGGAGGATGAGGCCGCCGGTCTCCCCCACCCACTCGGTGAACTTCTGGTTGATCTCCCCCAGCATGGCCGTGCGCACCGCGTCCTCCTGGATCTTGATGGCGTCCTCGTAGTTGTCCAGCAGGAGCACCGCCACCACCAGGCGGGTGGCCCTGTACAGGTCGGCCGTGTCCGCCAGGTCGGTCATATCCAGCCAGTAAGTGGTGGCCAGGGGCGCGCCCTCGCTCCCCTCCTCCGGGCGGGACATGGCGCCGAACACCTGATAGCGCCGCCCGTTCACCGCCACCTCGCCGGGGCACTCGTTCTTGCCCTCCAGCAGCCACCGGGTGCTGAAGCCGGGCACCAGCTCGGACATCCGGCTGTCAAAGATCCCCTCGGTCCGGCCGGCCAGGTGGAGAAAGCGGTCGTTGGACCAGATCACCTCGTCGGTATCCGGAGTGAAAATGACCATGGGCAGCGGGCAATGCACCGTGCTGTCTCCCCCCGCCCGGTCCAGACGGGAGGTGAGCTGGGCCAGATAGCTGTCGGTATTGGCCCTGCGCTGCCGGGCGGAGGCGTAGTAGACGCAGTAGAGCACCGCCGTCACGATCAGCTCCGCCAGAGCCACGTCCCCCCTGCCCAGATACAGGGTGACGCCGCAGAACAGGAGCATCACGACAAAATAGAAGTAAAATCTCGGCGCCAGCAGCTGCAGGATCTTTTTGTTCACAGGCGGTCCTCCTCTCCCCGTTCTTCCATCTCCGGCGCCGCCGGGGCACAGCAAGCCAGTGTATCACATATCAGATGTATTATTATAGCAGACGCCGCAGCCAAAAACAAGGCGGAAGCCCCCATCTCCGGGAATTTTCTCAAACCGGCCCTCCGGAGGGCGGAAAATCTGCTGCAAAAAAGAGAATTGCGCCCGGCCCCGGGATATGCTATACTCAGATGTACAATATCTTGTAGCTTTGGATTTCGGAGGGCACAAAATGAAGATGTTTCGTGAATTTGTCCTGGCGGTACTGGCCGGGGCGGCCATCTCCATCGGCGGGGCAGTGTTTCTGGCGCTGGACAGCAGGGTGGCCGGGGCGGTCTTTTTCTGCGTGGGGCTGTTCATGGTGTGCACCCTGGGGCTGAACCTGTTCACCGGCAAGGTGTGCTGCCTTCCGGGCAAGGGGGCGGGCTACTGGGGCTTTCTGGGGGTGGTCTGGCTGGGCAACCTGGCGGGGGCGGAGGTCACGGCCCTGCTGCTGCGCCTGACCCGGCTGGGCCCCGGCCTGCGGGAGAAGGCGGCCGCTCTGACCGCCGTGAAGCTGGGGGACGATCTGCTCTCCCTGTTCCTGCTGGGAGTATTCTGCAATATCCTCATTTTTGTCTCCGTAGAGAGCTACCTGAAAAACCCCCACCAGCTGGGCAAATACCTGGGGCTCTGCCTGGGGGTGACGGTGTTCATCCTGGCCGGCTTCGAGCACTGCGTGGCCGACATGTTCTATTTTGCCGCGGCGGGGTGGACCCCCCGGGCCCTGCTGTGCCTGGCGGTGATCACAGCGGGCAACGGCGCGGGCGGCGTGCTCCTCCCCCTGGGGCTGAAGCTGGCGGGCCGTCAGAAAACTTAAGAGCGTTTTGCCGGTCCCCGGGCCTGCTGCGGTCCCATTTCGCAGCGGGCCTTTTTGTCGTCGGCGGGAGAAAAAGGGATTGCCCTCGCCGCCGCGGAATGGTAAAATGAAGGGAATTATAAAAAATAAGAAAAATTTTTTGCAGAAACCGTTAACCTCCGCCCGGGGCCGCCCTATATACCATACAGAGCCCGCCGGGAGCGGCCGGGGCAAAACACACGAGAGGATATGAGACAGGCATGGGAGAGAAGATCCTGTTCTGCAACGTCGCCATGGGTCGGGAGCCGGACCCGTGCATCTACGAGAGCGGGGACCGCTCTGTCCCCGCCGCCCGCACGCCGGTGCGCTACCCGGTCTCCGCCTATCTGGAGGCGGCCCTGACTCCCGGAGAGCAGGTGCGGGCCGTCCTGCTGGCCAAGGAGGGCCGGTCCGGCAGACCGGCGGAGCAGATCGCCCTGTGCGCCGAAGAGCTGGAGCAGGCGGCGCAGCGGGCGGGGGCGCGGCTGACACACAAGGTCATCCGCTCCTTCTTCACCCAGACCCAGGAGACCCACGACGGGCTGCTGCTGGCCCTCACCGACGAAATGACGGAGGGCGCGCACCTCCTGGCCGACATGACTTACGGCCCCAAGGACCTGCCCATCGTCCTGTTCACCGCCCTGAATTTCGCCGAGCGCTTCCTGCACTGCGAGATCGGCCATATCCTATACGGCC
>CAKUHW010000021.1 GCA_934659415.1 uncultured Oscillospiraceae bacterium | reverse complement strand
CCCCTGGCGCAGGGGGCAAGGTACTTCTGCTTCTGCTCCTCGGTGCCGCAGTACATCAGCGGGCCGCCGCCCAGGGAGTTGGAGGTGTTGGCGTAGATGGACAGCACCGGAGATACCCGGGCGAACTCCTCCACCAGCAAGGCATAGGCCAGGCTGTCGCCTCCCTGGCCGCCGTACTCCACGGGGATCTTTACGCCCATCAGACCGTAGGCCGCCATCTTGTTGTGAATATCCCAGTCAAACTCGCCGGTGTCCTCCAGCCGGTCAAGCAGTTCATCGGTGAACTCAGTCTCCGCAAACTGGCGGTACAGCCTGCGCATCATCTGATGCTTTTCCGAAAGAATCATATCGCTTCCTCCCTTTAATCAAGTGTTCAAAAGTTCGCTCAGCCCGCCCCAGTGCTCCCGGAACAGGGCAGGGTCCATAGTCTTAAGCTCGGGCGAGATCTCAGGCCGGAAGCCCATCTGATCCAGCACGTCCCGCTGCAGGTCGATGCCGGGGGCGATCTCAGTCAGCACCACCTTATGGCCGATCAGACGGAACACGGCCCGTTCCGTCACATAGAGCACTTCCTGCTCCTCCGGCGCGCACTGTCCGCTGAAGGTAATCTGCCCCACCCGGTCCACAAACTTCCGGATGGTGCCCTCCTGCAGGATCTCCAGCTTTCCGTCCCCCACCTTCAGCTTTGCCTTGCCCATCAGCGTACCGGCAAATACCACCTTGGGTGTGGTGCTGCTGATGTCGATAAAGCCGCCGGGGCCGGTCAGACGCGAGCCCATGCGGCTGACATTGTTGTTGCCCTCCGCGTCCACCTCGCCGATGCCGAGGCAGGTCATATCCAGGCCGCCGCCGCTGATCAGATCGAACATCTCGTTGGGCGTGATGATCGCTTCCGGATTATAGGCACTGCCGAAGGAAGGCAGCGCAGAGGGCACGCCGCCCACCATGCCGCTCTCTGTGCTCATGGTGACCTGCTCTGTACAGCCTTCCTCATTGACCACCTTGGCAATGTCCGCAGGCACCCCGATACCCAGGTTGATCAGCGCGCCCTTTTTCAGCTCCATGGCGCAGCGGCGGCAGATGACCTTCCGCTCATCCAGCGGCAGCGGCTCAATGGCGGAGAGCGGCTTGCGGATGTGCCCGGAGAAAGCGGGCTCCCAGTAATCCCCCTCGGCCTGCCAGCAGGACATGGGATCCTTCGCCAGCACCACATAATCCACAAGATTGCCCGGAATCTTTACCTCCTTGGGGTCGAGCGTCTCCTTCTTCGCCAGGTACTCCACCTGCACGATCACAATGCCGCCGCTGTTCTTCACCGCATTGGCCACCGCAAAGCCCTCGTTGATGACGCTTTCATGGGCAAAGGAAATATTCCCGTTCTCATCCGCGATCGTCCCGCGCAGCAGCGCCACATCAGGCTTAAAGGCTGGATAGAAAAGATACTCCTCCCCATCGAACTCCACCAGCCGGACCACTTCGTCCTTGGATTGCCGGGCGCGCTCGTTCATCCGTCCGCCCTCGACCCGGGGGTCCACAAAGGTCCCCAGGCCGACCTTTGTCAGCAGGCCGGGCCTGCCGGCTCCGATCTCACGCCAGAGGTTGATGATGACCCCCTGAGGCAGGCAGTAGCTCTCAAGCTCTCCCTGGTGCGCCAGCTCATTCAGGGCGAAGGCGCTGCCCACATGGGCGCTGGTCCACTTCGTCACCAGGCCGGGCCCCGCCTCCCCAAATCGGGTGGCGCCCCGGTTCCCGTGCTCCTTGTCCGGGCCGTCCGGGCGCTTATTGCGGTCCCAGCCGATAAAGCCGTTTCCATAGCCCCAGTCGCCCATGGCGCTGCCCTGTTTCAGATGCAGGCCGCAGGGGTGGCCGGTCTCCTTGAAGCTGTCGCGGATGGCACAGGCCACCTCCTCTGCCCAGCCGGACAGGCCCATACCCGCAAGGCCCACTACCGCACCGTCCGGAATAAGCCGCGCCGCCTCTCTTGCTGTAATAAATTTTGCCATAAGATCTCCTCCTGATCTTTTTGGTGAACTTGTTCACTCAGAATATACCGCCTTTCTCATACCTCGTCAAGATAAAATTATGAACTTGTTCACTTTTGTGCTGTATGTACAATTTTTCGCCGTCATTTTCTCTATATTGCCAGAACGGAGCCAGCCATACACCTCGCTTGACAGCGCCGTCGGAAACGGATAAGATAGGTTTCAGACCTGCGGCAGCCCGAAGAGCACTTCCGGCGGCCCTGCCGCCGCCCTCAAGGAGGAGATCATCATGAGTCATACTGTGGAACTGTTGGCTGTGGGCACCGAGCTGCTGCTGGGCAACACAGCCAATACCGATGCCCAGGCCCTGTCCCGGGAGCTCTCTGCCCTGGGTCTGAATGTATACTATCATTCTGTCGTCGGAGATAATCCCGGCCGTCTGACTGCGGCTGTGGAACTGGCCAAAAGCCGGGCCGACGTACTCATCCCCACCGGCGGGCTGGGGCCCACCTGCGATGATCTGACCAAGCAGACCGTTGCGGCCGCCTACGGACGCAAGCTGGAGTTTCACCCCGAGTGCGCCGAGGCACTGCGCCGCTACTTTGCCCGCTCGAACCGGACCATGACGGAGAACAATCTCCAGCAGGCCTGGCTACCGGAAAACTGCACCGTACTGGACAACCGCTGGGGCACGGCTCCGGGCTGCGCCTTCCGGGAGGGAGACAACTACGTGGTCATGCTTCCCGGCCCCCCCAGCGAGTGCATCCCCATGTTCCGGGAGGAGGCCGCCCCCTGGCTTCTGGGACTCAGCGAGGGCGTGATCCGTTCCCGCTCCCTGCGGGTATTCGGCGCAGGAGAATCCAAAGTGGAAAGTCTGCTGCGGGACCGGATGAACGCCCTGAGCAATCCTACCCTGGCCCCCTATGCCAAAGAGGGCGAGATGCAGCTGCGCATTACCGCCAAGGCGGCCTCGGAGGCGGAGGCGGATGCTCTCATCGCCCCGGTGGAGGCAGAAGTCCGCGCCCTGCTGGGCGACCTGATCTATGGGGCGGACGTATCTTCACTGGAGGAGGTCGTGCTGGGCGCAATGCAGGAGCGCGGGCTCACACTGGCTACTGCGGAGAGCTGCACCGGCGGATTGATCGCCAAACGCATCACCGACCTGCCCGGTGCGTCTGCCGTCCTGAAGGGCGGGATCGTAAGCTATACCAACGAGGTGAAGGAGCATGTACTCGGGGTGCCTCACTCGCTGTTGGAGGCGCAGGAGGCTGTGTGCGCCGATGTCGCCAGGGCGATGGCCCGCGGTGCCCGCCGGACGCTGAGCTGCGACCTGGCCCTGGCCGTGACCGGGGTCGCCGGGCCGGACAGCGATGAACGGGGCGACCCTGTGGGGCTGGTATACGCCGCGCTGGACGACGGTGAGCACTGCTGGGTGCGCGAGCTGCACCTGGGCGGAGCCCGCGCCCGCCGGGACCGGGTACGCACCCTCAGTGCCAATCATGCCCTGGATATGCTGCGCCGGTGGCTGTTCGGACTGGAGATCGAAACGGTCTGACCGCCTCCGGCAGGAAAGGAGCACCGACAACGATGAAGCGCAAATGCCGCACCCTGATCGCCGCCCTGCTGAGTCTCTCTCTCCTGACCGGACTGCTCACCCTGCCCGCCAACGGCTCCGGCACGGTGTACTTCATGGCGGTCAATGAGACCTTTGTGGAGATGACCAGCGGCAATATGCCCATTGTGGTCAGAAGCGCGCTGTATATCCCCTATACCATGCTCTCTCCCCAGGCCACAGGCATCAGTCTTGGCGTGCGGACGCAGTATAACGCCAGCCGCCGGGTGCTGACGGTCACGGATGACGTGCGTACTGTCACCTTTGATCTGGCCTCCAGCACCGCCTATGATGACAGCGGCAGCACGCTGACTATCCGGGCCGCTGCCCGCAACTCCATGGCGTATATCCCGCTGTCCTGGCTGTGCAGCTATTTCAGCTCCCTGAGCTACAGTCTGATCCGTACCCAATACGGCACGCTGGTGCGTGTGACCAACAGCGCGGTCATCCTCACCGACGCCCAATTTGTGGACGCCGCCATGGACCGGCTGCAGAACAATCTGCTGCGCTATCAGGAATCGCTTGCTCCGAGCCCCTCTCCTTCTCCGTCTCCCTCTGCCGGGCCGGGACCGTCTCCGTCCACAGCCCCTTCCCTCCGGCCCGCCGTTCTCCTCGCTCTGCGCTCCGGTCCCCGGACTGAGGAGGCACTGGAGGCGCTGGAGAGCCGCGGCGCGCAGGGTCTGTTTCTGTTTTTCCCGGATGAGCTTGCCGCATACGCCCCGCTGCTCCGGCGTATTACAGCCGGCGGGCACAGCGTCGGCCTCATTCTGGCAGGCGCAGACCCTGCCGCCTGTCTGGCCCAACTGGCGGCAGGCCGTGCAGCCCTTGCCGCCCTCACCTACAGCTGCGCGGATATCGTCTGCGCCGGGCAGCTTGCCCCGGAGGATACGCAGGTCCTGATGGACGCGGGCTGCGTCCTGTGGCCCAATGATGCGCTGGATGCCTCTTCCCTCAGCGCCTCGGCTCTGACCCGGCGGCTGCAGGCAGATGAGGTCAACTGTGTGGAATATCTCTGTGACGAGGAAGGTCTTACCGCGCTCTCGGCAGCGCTGCGCGTCCTGTCCGATGAAGAGGCGTACAGGCTCTGCCCCGCTGTGGTCACCATGCTGCCGGGCGCGTCCGTCTGATGCCGAAGCGGACAGGAGACACACGACCATGGACATATTTGACCACACCGGGCAGTACGCCTGTTTTTCCCCCGTCCTGCAGGCCGCAGAGCGGCTGGAGCGCGCCGGCGTGCCCGCTCTGGTAGCCATCGACGGCCGGTGCGGCAGCGGCAAGACTACGCTGGCCGCCCTTCTGGCCGCGAAATTTCCCTGCAATGTGTTCCACACGGACGATTTCTATCTTCCGCCCGCCTCCCGTATCCCGGGCTGGGAGAGCGTTCCCTGCGCCAATATGGACCTGGACCGGCTGGACAGGGAGATACTGCGTCCGGTCCTGGCGGGAGAGGACGTCGACTACCGCCCATACCGCTGTGCCAGCGGAGACTTTGCCCCTGCGATCCGTATCCCTTTCCGTCCGCTGAACGTGCTGGAGGGCAGCTATGCCCTGCACCCTGCGCTGCGGATGCGTTATACCCTGCGTATCTTTCTCACCTGCTCCCCGGAGGAACAGACCCGGCGGCTGCAGGCGCGGGAGGGAGACCGCTTTCCGCTGTTTCAGCACCGCTGGATTCCTCTGGAAGAGTCCTACTTCCGCACCTGCGGCGTGGAGGCCTGCTGCCACATCATCCTCCATACCGACTCCATCCCCTGAGCCGCCGCCCGCCCGGGCGGCGGATGCATTTGTAAGGAGAGAGATTCCTCATGAAACACCATCGTTCCGGAAGCCGCTGCGTTTTGAACCTCTGCCTGTCCGCCCTGTTTGTTGCGCTGGGCATTGTGCTGCCCTTCTTTACCGGACAGATTCCGAAGATCGGCGCCATGCTGCTCCCCATGCACCTGCCCGTTCTGCTGTGCGGGCTCATCTGCGGCTGGCAGTACGGCGGCGCCGTGGGCTTTCTGCTGCCTCCGCTGCGGTTCCTTCTGTTCGGAATGCCGTACATCTTTCCCACCGGAGTCTCCATGGCCCTTGAGATGGCCGCCTACGGTATTCTGGCCGGGCTGCTGTACAGCCGCGCCCGGAGGAAATGCCTGCTGTCCCTGTACCGCAGTCTGCTTCTGGCCATGCTGGGCGGGCGCGTGGTATGGGGCGCAGCCCGGGCGGTGTGCTCCGGCGTGGCCGGCAGCGCCTTTACGTGGAAGCTGTTTCTCTCCGGCGCATTCCTCACCGCCGTGCCGGGAATCATCCTTCAGCTGGTGCTCATCCCGCTGATCATGGTGGCGCTGGACCGCATCGGCGCAGTGAGGTTCAGTGAGCGCGCGCTGGGTGAGACCAAATAAGCACAAAAAGAAGCGCAGGCCGCCGAACCACCGGACGGTCTGCGCTTTCCTCTTTGTATCTGTCTCCCTTGCGGGCACAGTCTGCATAGAATAGTTCGGCTGTGCAATGCCCTTCTGCGGCTGAAAACGAATTTTACCGCTCGACAACGGAAAAACGCTGTGCTATAATAGCAGCGGCTTGTCGGAGCCAATCCATTTTTGTGAGGTGAGCACATGGACGGCAGTAGTGGCAGTAGAAGCGCAGATGGGGTGTTTTTATGCCGGAGCGCCTACCGCACCGGGGCCGTCCTTTGGCCGCCGGACGCGTTTTCCGTATTCGTGTAAAACCACCGTTGTCTGACTCTTTGACGCCGTATTGCATTCTTCGGGGATGTGTACAGATCGTTTCGGGCAGCGGTGGCTTTTTTGTGCCCCACCCCCGCTCTGATCGGCGCTTCCCTGCCGGCACAGCCCGGCGATCATATGGATACGAGGAGGCACGGGACAGTGAATGACAACAAAAATCTGACCGGCACGGCAGCGCCGCAGCCCGATTACAGCGGTGAGATCGCGGCCATTGTCCGCAGTAATCTGACCCCCAAGCGCATGCGCGAGCGGGTACTGGACTACCACGAAAATGATATTGCCCTTGCCCTGGAGCAGTTGACCCGGGACGAGCGCAGCCGACTGTATAACGTACTGGATGCGGACTCGCTGGCCGGTATTCTGGAGTATGCCGAGGAGCCTGCCGATTATCTGCGCGAGCTGAGTATCCGCAGGCAGGCAGCGGTGCTCTCCCGCTTCGAATCCTCCGAGGCTGTTGAGGCGCTTCGGAAAATGGATAAGGGGGAGCGGGCCTCGCTGCTGGAACTGATGGAGCCTGAGGCCCGTTCGGAGATCTCTCTGCTCAGTTCCTTTGACGAGGATGAGATCGGCAGCCGGATGTCCACAAACTACATTGAGATCACCGCCGGTTCCTCCGTAAAGGAGGCCATGGCCAGTCTGGTCAAGCAGGCCGCAGAGAACGACAATGTCACCACCCTTTATGTGGTGGACAACGAGCGCACCTTCTGCGGCGCCATTGATTTGAAGGACCTGATCATCGCCCGGGAGGGCACATCTCTGGACGATATCACCACCTATTCCTACCCTTACGTCTACGCAGACTCCGATGCAGAGGACTGCATGCGAAGGCTGAAGGACTACTCCGAGGATTCGATCCCGGTTCTGGACAGCGACAACAAGCTGATCGGTGTCATCACCGCTCAGGACATGGTAGAGGCCGTTGAGGACGAACTGGGTGAGGACTACGCCCGGCTGGCCGGTCTGTCCTCAGAGGAGGATCTGGCTGAGCCCATCCGCCGCAGCGTCCGCAAGCGTCTTCCCTGGCTGATCATTCTTTTGGGCCTGGGCCTTGTGGTGTCTGCCGTGGTGGGCGTGTTCGAGCCCGTCGTCGCGCAGCTGACCATTATCATGAGCTTTCAGTCCCTTATTCTGGACATGGCCGGAAACGTGGGCACACAGTCTCTGGCCGTCACCATCCGGGTGCTGATGGACGAACAGATCTCCGCCCGCCAAAAACTCGGCCTCATCTGGAAAGAGGCCCGGGTGGGACTCTTCAACGGCTTTATCCTGGGCGTGCTCTCCTTTGCGGTGGTGGGGCTCTATCTGCACCTTGCCAAGGGAAATCCGCTCTCCTTCTCCTTTGCCATCTCCGGCTGTATTGCCCTGGCCCTGATCCTGGCCATGGTGATCTCCAGCGTGTCCGGTACTGCTATCCCGCTGTTCTTCCAGAAGATCAAGGTGGATCCGGCTGTGGCATCCGGCCCGCTGATCACCACCATCAACGACCTGGTCGCCGTGGTGGCCTATTACGGCCTGGCCTGGCTGCTTCTCATCAACACCCTGCACCTAGTTTAGCCCGGGGCAGATACGGAGGTCACCGGCATGGAAATCAGAGAATACAGCACATACCATGAAGCAGAGATTTTACAGCTGTACGAAAGCGTGGGCTGGACGGCCTACACCAATTCCCCGGAAGCGCTGCGGAAAGGCTTTGAAAACTCCCTGCTGACCCTTGGGGCTTACGATGGAAACCGACTTCTCGGCATTATTCGCACGGTGGGGGACGGGCATACCATCGTGTTTGTTCAAGACATCTTGGTCCTTCCGGAGCGTCAGCGGAGGGGCATTGGCTCCGCGCTTCTGCATGCCATACTGCACAGATACAGCCATGTGCGCCAGATCGAACTGGCCACGGACAACACTCCAAAAACCATCTCCTTTTACAAGTCCATGGGCTTCCGGGAACTGTCCGAGATTGGCTGTTGCGGATTTATGAAAGGATAGCTCTAAGGGCGTTTTCTGTGAAAACCTGTAAAGACTGCAATAGGGCTGCCGCGCAAAAGCGCGGCAGCCCTATCGTGATTTAGCTCAGATGCGCAAACGCTTTGCCCAAATGAGTATCAAAGCCAAGCGCCTGATACATCCCCTCATCGCAGGGGGCACAGGTGACGGTCAGACTGGCGAGGCCATTTGCCTTGCACCAGCTCTGGGCAGCCTTGGCCAAAGCTTTGGCAATTCCCCTTTTGCGAAACGCAGGTTCGATATAAAAGTCATCAAACGCCCCAATGTCGGTACAGACATAGGTGGAAAAGCACCGGGCAACACTGCACATTCCCACGGCCCGACTGCCGCACTTCGCCATGAAAAATGTGATCTTTCCGGCCAGAATCGCCCGAGCAAGCCGTTCCTGCTGTTCCTTAGTTGACGGTGCTTCCCCAATCTCCTTGAGAAAGCCATTTTCCAGTCCTTTTAGTTGCCCATCCTCCGGATCGGAGAGCGTTTCTACAGTGATCGAAGCAGCCTTTTCCAGGACAGCCTCACGGGTGGTGATTTGGTTTTCCATTTTGTTTCCTCCAAATAATTGATTCGGAGGGTTAGGAAGCGTGAACCCTCCATACACGACTCTTTTTCATAAAAACCACCCTTTTCATCATAAATTTGTATCCAGCTGCCCATTACAGCATTGATACCTCAGTACCATTGATAGACAAGCGGGAGGGCATCTTTTGAGAGCATCCTCCCGCTTTCCCGTCCGCTTTGGGGTCTCACACGGCGGAAACGCTCAATGCAGCGTATCCGCGATCAGCTTGGCTGCGCCGTAGATACCCGCATCGTTGCCCAGCACCGCCAGACAGAAGCGGGTCTCCTCCGCCGGAGGAAACGCCCAGCGGACAAAGGCCGGCTGTACAAGCTTCAGAATATACTCGCCCGCCCGTGACACGCCGCCGCCCAGGACAAAAACTTCAGGGTCGCACACACAGGACACCGCAGCCAGAGCACGCCCCAGGCAGTCGCCGAAGAAGGCTGCCACTTCACTCGCCAGCGGGTCCCCCGCCTTTGCACAGTCCAGCACCAGCTTTGCCGTGAGCGGGCCTGCACCGCGCAGAGCGGTCTCACCGCTCCATCCGGCCAGCCGGCGCTCCGCCTCCCGGACGATGCCGGTCGCCGAGGCGTACTGCTCCAGGCAGCCGCGCTTTCCGCAGCCGCAGGGTCTGGTCTCGTCCGAAAACAGCTTCATGTGCCCCAACTCGCCGCCGCAGCCATGGACGCCGGAGAGCAGTCTGCCGTCCACGATCACGCCGCCGCCCACGCCGGTGCCCAACGTTACAAAGACCATGTTGCGGCAGCCCATGCCGCCGCCCTGCCACAGCTCGCCAAGCGCGGCGGCATTTGCATCGTTCACCACACAGACAGGAAATGCGCACAGTTCGGAAAGACGCTGTGCCGCATCAAAATCGCCCCAGCCATCCAGATTGACGCAGGGCTTGACATAGCGATGCTCCAGCACTGCCCCCGGTACGCCAAGGCCGGCCCCCAGCACCTGGCTGCGGTCCAGCCCGCGGCGGGTCAGGCAGGCGTCCATGGCGTCGCGCAGGTCGGTCAGAATGTGCGCGCCGCCGCCCTGGGTGCGGGTCGGA
>CAKUHW010000020.1 GCA_934659415.1 uncultured Oscillospiraceae bacterium | reverse complement strand
GCTGAGCAATTATATGACCGGCCGGGACGCCAACCGGGGTGCCTGCGCCCAGCCCTGCCGCTACAAGTATGCCCTGATGGAGGAGAAGCGCCCGGGGGAGTACTTCCCCGTGTTTGAGGACGGGGAACAGGCCTATATTCTGAACAGCCGGGATATGTGCATGATCGACCACGTGGGGGAGCTGATGGCCGCGGGCCTGACCTCCCTGAAGATCGAGGGCCGGGCCAAAAGCGCCTACTACGCCGCCATGACCACCGCAGCCTACCGCAGCGCCATCGACGCCGCGGCGGCCGGGCGGGATATGGACCCCCTGTGGCGCGCCGAGGTGGAGAAGATCAGCCACCGGCCCTATTCCACCGGCTTCTACTTCGGCCAGCCCGGGCAGTATACCCGGGACGGCCGCTACATCCGGGACTGGCAAGTCCTGGCAGTGGTCACCGCCTGCACCCCCGACGGCATGGCCACCCTCTCCCTGCGCAACAAATTTGCCGCCGGAGACGAGATCGAGGTGGTGGGCCCCGGCGTGCCCGCCTTTTCCATGACCGCCCCCCTTATGGAGGACGGAGACGGCGGGGAACTGCGCGAGCCCCGGCACCCGCAGATGGTGTTCCGCATGCCCCTTCTCCGGCCGGTTCCGCCTCTGTCTGTGGTGCGCGCCTGCCGCCCCAGTTCCTGAGAAGCCGCGGAGGAAAACAACACACGAAAAGCAGAAGCAGCTGCGAAGGACTTTTTCTCCTTCGCAGCTGCCTGATTCCGGCGGCCCGTTCAGGGCCTTTTTTCAGAAGATCTTTCCCCGCAGCCGGCACAGCGGCCCGCGCAGCCGCCGCACCTGCCGCAGCAGCCCCGGCCCCGGCCGATGGCGCGCAGGGCGAAAAACAGGGCGGCGGCCAGCGCCAGCAGGACAAGCACCGTAGGCAGGTTCATAGGCAGCCTCCCGCCAGCAGGCCCACGGCGCGCACCGCCAGGGCGCACACCCACGCCAGTACGCACTGGAACACCACGATCCCCGCCGCCCACCGGGTGCCCAGCTCCCGCCGGATGGCCGCCACGGCGGCCACGCAGGGGGTGTACAGCAGGCAGAACACCAGCAGGGACAGGGCAGACAGCGGGGAGAGCAGGCTGAGGATGCTCTGCCCCGCCAGGAGCACCGTCAGGGTGGACACCACGCTCTCCTTGGCCATAAATCCGGCGATGAGCGCGGTGACGATCCGCCAGTCCGCAAAACCGGTGAGCCTGAACACCGGTGCGACAGCCCCGGCCACCGCCGCCAGGATGCTGTCCTCCGCGCTGGCCACCACCTCCAGGCGAAAGCTGAAGGTCTGGAGGAACCATACCGCAATGGAGGCGGCAAAAATCACCGTAAAGGCGCGCTGGAGAAAGTCCCGGGCCTTATCCCACAGCAGGTGGCCCACATTTTTGGCGCCGGGCAGACGGTAGTTGGGCAGCTCCATCACGAAGGGGACCGCCTCGCCCCGGAAAAGCGTCCCCTTGGCCAGCAGGGCCGTGAGGATCCCCATGAGGATGCCGAAAAGGTACAGTCCCACCGTCACCAGCGCTGCGCGGGCCGGGAAAAAGGCGGCGGCGAAAAAGCCGTAGACCGGCAGCTTGGCGGTGCAGCTCATAAAAGGCGTGAGCATAACGGTCATCTTTCTGTCCCGCTCGGAGGACAGGGTCCGGCTGGCCATCACCCCGGGCACCGTGCAGCCGAAGCCTACCAGCAGCGGCACGATGCTGCGTCCGGACAGGCCCACCTTCCGCAGCAGCTTGTCCGTGACAAAGGCCACCCGCGCCATGTAGCCGCTGTCCTCCAGCATGGAGAGGAAGAAAAACAGCAGCACCACGATGGGGATAAAGCTGAGCACGCTGCCCACGCCGCCGAACACGCCGTCCACCACCAGCGAGCGCACCGTCTCACTGACGCCCCAGGCGCGCAGCGCTCCGTCCACCGCCGCGGTGAGCCAGCCGATCCCCGCCTCCAGCAGGTCCTGCAGCCAGGGCCCCACCAGGGAAAAGGTCAGATAGAATACCAGGGCCATGATGAGCGCGAAGGCGGGCAGAGCCGTATAGCGGCCGGTGAGGATCCTGTCCAGCCGCCGGCTGCGCTCGTGCTCCCGGCTCTCCCGGGGCTTTACCACGGTCCGGGCGCACAGGCTCTGGATAAAGGCAAAACGCATGTCCGCAATGGCGGCCGCCCGGTCCAGGCCCCGCTCCGCCTCCATCTGGGTGATGATGTGCTCCAGCATCTCCCGCTCGTTGGAGGTAAGCTTCAGGGCCTCCTCCACCATGCGGTCCCCCTCCACCAGCTTGCCGGCCGCAAAGCGCAGGGGAATCCCGGCGGCGGCAGCGTGGTCCTCGATCAGGTGCATGATGCCGTGGAGACAGCGGTGCACCGCGCCGCCGTGCTCATCCCGGCCGCAGAAGTCGGTGCGGCCCGGCCGCTCCTGATAGCGGGCCACATGGAGGGCGTGGTCCACCAGCTCATCGATGCCCTCGTTTTTGGCCGCGGAGATGGGAATCACCGGGATGCCCAGCAGCTGCTCCATCTCATTGATGCGCACCGAGCCGCCGTTCCCCCGCACCTCGTCCATCATATTCAGAGCCAGGACCATGGGGGTGTCCAGCTCCATGAGCTGCATGGTGAGGTACAGATTTCGTTCGATGTTAGTGGCGTCCACGATGTTGATGATGCCCGTGGGCTTCTCGTCCAGAATGAACCGGCGGGACACGATCTCCTCGCTGCTGTAGGGGGACAGGGAGTAGATCCCCGGCAGATCGGTGACCAGGGTGTTCTCCCTGCCCCGGATGGCGCCGGATTTCTGGTCCACCGTGACGCCGGGAAAGTTGCCCACGTGCTGGTTGGAGCCTGTGAGCTGGTTGAACAGCGTGGTCTTGCCGCAATTCTGGTTGCCCGCCAGGGCAAAGGTGAGAGTGGTCCCCTCCGGAAGGGGATGCTCCTCCGCCCCGTTGTGGTAGCGCCCGCCCTCGCCCAGGCCGGGATGGTCCGGGTCGTGCACGGGGCGCGGCGGCGCGGGCTGCCGCGCAGGCGCGGGGATGGGCTGCACCCCGATCCGGGCCGCGTCCGCCAGACGCAGGGTCAGCTCGTACCCGTGCAGCCGCAGCTCCATGGGATCCCCCATGGGGGCATATTTCATCAGGGTGACCTCCGCGCCGGGGATGACGCCCATGTCCAGAAAATGCTGGCGCAGCGCGCCCTCGCCGCCTACGGCGGTGATGCGGGCGCTCTCCCCCGGCTTCAGGTCCCGCAGGGTCAGAACGCGCTCCTTCTCCTGTACTTCCATGTCCTTCCATTTCCTCCGCTCAGTTTTGCTCCGGCAGGGGAGCCAGGGTCATGCTGCACTGAAAGCGCTCCCGCCCGTCCGGTCCCGTGCCCCGGGCATACAGCGTATCCTCCCGCAGGGCGGTGTCCAGTGCAACGCTCTCCCCCGCCAGGCTCTCCCCCAGAAAGCAGATGTGAAACTCCGCCGGGTACTTCCCCCGACCCAGCCGCTCCAGGTGGAGGGCATCGCAGAGAAAGTCGGCGTAGTGGGCGTTGTTGATGTGTCCGTTCATATCGGTCTCGGAATAGCGCAGCTCCCGCAGGGTCCGGCCGTCAAAGGTCTCCGGCAGATCCAGCCGGTGCAGCCGCTCCCGGCCGCACAGCGCGCCGCCGTCGGTGCCCTGCAGCTCCGGGCAGCCCCGGGCGGGCACTACCTTATGGCTGTCCGGGTCCACCATCACCCACAGGGATACGGCGGAGCCCACGACCGCGCCGTCCAGATACAGGGCAAACTCCCGGTAGACCGAGCCGCTGCCCCCGCCCCGGTGCCAGGTGCGCACCGTGACCCGGTCCCCCCAGTGCAGGGGACGGGCCAGCTTCACATGGTAGCGGTTCACGATCCAGATGGCGTGGTACTTGGCCATCAGGCGGGGGGCGTCCATCTCCAGCTCCGTCATGGCGGCCGCCGCCGCCTCCTGCAGCACCCCCAGCAGCGCGGACATCCGCATCTGGCCGAACAGGTCCACCTCTCTGCTGTCCACCGGGTGCACCAGGTCGCAGAACACCCCCGCGCTCATTTCTGTTCCCTCCCCGGGATGGTAAGGGTATACCTGGCGCATACGCTGTCCACGTCGTCCGCCGTGGCCGCCCCCAGGCGCAGGGTCCCGCCGCAGCGGGCGCACACCACATCCACGGAGGAGTAGCCTACCTTCACGCCGTAGTCCGTGCTGCCGCAGGTGCAGCGGATGCCTCCCCGTGCGGCGATGTCCTTCACCTCGGCCAGCACCTCGCCCATGACCACCTCGTCCAGAAAGACGCCGCGGGTCTCCATCTGGTCGTCCAGACGCAGCTTGTCCACCGCCGCCTCCACCTGGGCCATGGCCTCAAACACCGGCTCCCGCTGGCCGATGTGGCAGATGCCCAGCCCGGAGGCCGCGCAGGTGAGCACCGTCAGGCGCTTGCGCAGCAGCGCGTCGTTGGAACAGGCGGCCCGGTGGTCCCGGGCGCAGAACAGGCAGGGCACCGTCAGCTCGCTCCGGTCCCCCTTCTGTTCAATGGTCAGCTCCGATTTCCCGCAGGGGCAGGGCAGCGCGCTGTCCGCCGCCGCCAGCTGGAACGCCGTGCGCTCCACCACCACCGCATTGCCGCACACCGGACAGATGTATCCGATGGTCCTGGTCTCCTCTGCCATAGGTCCGCCTCCTCAAGTTTCAGAATGTTCATCCGGTCCGCCGGGATACTCCACGCCCACCAGCGTCAGCCCCTGGGCGGGGGCCGTGGGCCCGGCCGCCGCCCGGTCCCGGGCGGCCAGAATGTCCGCCATGTCCTCCGGCGCACGCCTGCCCTGCCCCACCTGGATGAGCGTCCCCGTCAGGATACGCACCATATGGTGGAGAAAGCCGTCCCCCCGGAAGGTGATGGTCAGATCCGGTCCCCGGCGGTCCAGGGCGATGGCCGTCACCGTGCGCACGGTGGACTTTTTATAGCGCCGGTTGGCACAGAAAGAGCGGAAGTCGTGCCGGCCGGTCAGATAGGCCGCCGCCCGCTCCATGGCCGCCGTATCCAGCTCCTCCGCCAGATGGTACTGGTATTTCCTCCGGAACACATCCGGAAGTGGGCCCAGACGCAGGGCGTAGCGGTACTCCTTCCCGCAGGCGTTCAGCCGGGCGTGAAAGCGGTCCGGGGCGCGCCGGACATCCACCACGGCAATATCCTCCGGCAGGTAGCGGGCGCAGCAGTCCAGCAGCAGCGCCGGGTCCGTATCCCCCGGCAGGCGCACGCTGGCCACCTGCCCCAGGGCATGGACCCCCGCGTCGGTGCGGCCCGCCCCGTGGACTTCCACCGGCTCCCCCGCCAGGCGGGAGAGCACGCTCTCCAGCTTGCCCTGGATGGTGTCGGGGGTGTCCCCCAGGCGCTGCCAGCCGCTGTAGCGCGTGCCGTCGTACTGAATGGTCAGCCTGTAATTCACGCCCCGCGCCTCCCTCGCTCTAAAATAGCATTGGCAGAGACAGCCGGAAAACGTTCTTTCGTTTTCCGGCTGTCGCAGTCTGCCAAAAACCTTTTACCGCTTCTTCGATGCCACCTCGTCGGCCAGCAGGTCTCGGAAGCCCTCCGGGCTCATGGCGCCCAGGTCCTCGCCGGCGCGGGTGCGCACGGAGACGGTCCGGTTCTCCACGTCCCGGTCGCCTACCACCAGCATATAGGGGATCTTCTCCAGGGTGGCCTCGCGGATCTTCTTGCCGATCTTCTCATTACGGCCGTCCACCTCCACGCGGAAGCCCCCGGCATCCAGGGCGGCGGAGAGCTCGGCGGCATACTCGCCCGCCCGGTCGGTGATGGGCAGGATCTTCACCTGCACCGGGGCCAGCCAGGCGGGGAAGGCGCCGGCAAAGTGCTCGGTGATGATGCCGATAAACCGCTCGATGGAGCCGAACACCACCCGGTGGATCATCACAGGGGTCTCCTTGCCGCCCTCGCTGGTGGTGTACTCCAGGTCGAACCGGCCGGGGAGCTGGTAGTCCAGCTGGATGGTGCCGCACTGCCAGGTGCGGCCCAGGGAGTCCTGGATGTGGAAGTCCAGCTTGGGCCCGTAGAAGGCGCCGTCACCGGGGTTGATGGTGTACTCCTTGCCGATGGAGGTGATGGCCTCGGCCAGGGCATTCTCCGCCATCTCCCAGTCCTCCCGGGTGCCGATGTGGTCGTCGGGCATGGTGGACAGCTCGATCTTATAGGGCAGGCCGAAGACGGAGTACACCTCGTCAAACAGGCGGGCGATGCGGATGACTTCGTCCTTGATCTGGTCCTTGGCCAGGAGAATATGGGCGTCGTCCTGGGTGAAGCAGCGCACCCGGAACATCCCGTGGAGCGCGCCGGACAGCTCGTGGCGGTGGACGCGGCCCAGCTCGCCGTAGCGCAGGGGCAGGTCACGGTAGGAGTGAGGCTCCAGCTCGTACACCAGAATGGAGCCCGGGCAGTTCATGGGCTTGATGGCGAAGTCCTCACCGTCAATGACGGTGGTGTACATGTTCTCCTTGTAGTGGTCCCAGTGGCCGGAGGTCTCCCACAGGGTGCGCTTCATGATCTGGGGCGTGGAGATCTCCAGATAGTCCCACTTCTTGTGGACCTTGCGCCAGTAGTCGATGAGGGTGTTCTGCAGCACCATGCCCTTGGGCAGGTAGAAGGGGAAGCCGGGGGCCTCGTCCCGGAAGGCAAACAGGCCCAGCTCACGCCCCAGCTTCCGGTGATCCCGGCGCTTGGCCTCCTCGATGCGCTCCAGATAGGCGTCCAGCTCCTCCTTCTTGGGGAAGGCGATGCCGTAGATGCGCTGGAGGGTCTCCCGGTTGGAGTCGCCCCGCCAGTAGGCGGCGTTGCAGGTGAGCAGCTTGATGGCGTTGCCCTTGATGCGCCCGGTGGAGTCCAGGTGGGGCCCGGCGCACAGGTCTACGAACTCGCCCTGCTTGTAGAAGGAGATGTGGGCGTCCTCCGGCAGGTCCTGAATGAGCTCCACCTTGTAGGGCTCGCCCTTCTCCTCCATGAAGCGGATGGCCTCCTCCCGGGGCAGTTCAAACCGCTCCAGCTTCAGCTTCTCCTTGCAGATCTTGCGCATCTCGGCCTCGATCTGCTCCAGATGCTCGGGGGTGAAGGCGAAGGGGGCGTCCATGTCGTAATACCAGCCCTCCTTGATGGACGGGCCGATGGCCAGCTTCACCTCGGGCCACAGGCGCTTCACCGCCTGGGCCATCACATGGGAGCAGGTGTGCCAGTAGGTCTGGCGGTAGGTCTCGTTTTCAAAGGTGTACAGATTTTCTTCGGACATATTCGGTTCCTCCTTGTGTGAGGGTGCAAAAAATCACCCCCGATAGAGATCAGGGGTGAGATACGTCTTGCGTATTCCACGGTTCCACCCTGCTTACAGCCCCGGGGGGCCGTCGCTCGTGACCGCTGTATCGGGCGGGCCCGGGCTGCTCGTCGCAGCCTGCTCGGGAGTGGTACCGACCGCCGCCGTGCGCAGGACGCTTCCACCAAAGCGCGTCCCTCTCTGTGCGCCGCCGCACGCTCTCTTCTCCGTCATCGCGATATCGCGTTCAGCATAGCACCGGACAGGCCCTTTGTCAATCCCTATTTCTTTCTATATGGAGAGTTGACTTTCCGCCCCGGGGCGGCTAAGATAAGAAGACTGACTTGCAAGGAGGCTTCGCTATGGCCCTCACCTACTTTGATTATGCCGCCACCGCCCCGGTCTGCCCCGAGGCCGCCGCCGCCGTGGCGCAGGAGCTGGAGCATTTCGGCAACCCCTCCTCCCGCTACCCCCTGGGGCGGGAGGAGGCCCTGCGGGTAAAGGGATACCGGGAGCAGGTAGCCGCCGCCCTGGGCTGCGCCCCCGGGGAGGTGTTCTTCACCTCCGGCGGCACGGAGGGGGACAACTGGGCCATCCGGAGGGGGGCGGAGCTGAACCGCCGCCGGGGACGGCACATCATCACCACCGCCGTGGAGCACGCCGCCGTGCTGGAGACCTGCCGGGACCTGGCCGCCCAGGGCTATGAGATCACCTATCTGAAGCCGGACCGCACCGGGCATATCGACCCGGAGCAGCTGCGGGCCGCCCTGCGGGCGGACACTGCGCTGGTGTCCATGATGCTGGTGAACAACGAACTGGGGACCCTGCTGCCGGCGGCGGAGTGCGCCAGGCAGGTGAAGGCCTATGACAGGAGCATCCTCTTCCACTGCGACGCCGTACAGGGCTTTCTCAAAGTCCCCGGGGCGCTGGGGCGGCTGGGGGCGGACCTGATCGCCGTCAGCGGCCACAAGGTGGGCGCGCCCAAGGGCATCGGCGCGCTCTATGTCCGGCAGGGAGTAAAGCTGCGCCCCCTGCTCACCGGCGGTGGCCAGGAGGAGGGGCTGCGCTCCGGCACGGAGCCCACTGCCCAGATCGCCGGCTTTGCCGCCGCCTGCACCGCCCTGCGCGCCGACGGGGACCGGCTGGCGCGCACGCAGGCCGTGAAGACCTACGCCCTGGAGCAGCTGCGCCGGGCCATCCCCGCCCTGCAGGTCATCTCCCCGGGGGACGCGCCCCATATCTGCGCCGTCACCCTGCCGGGCTACAAAAGCGAGGTGGTGGTGCGTGTGCTGGGAGACCAGGGGATCTGCATCTCCTCCGGCTCCGCCTGCCACAGGGGAAAGCCCAGCCATGTGTTCGCCGCCCTGGGGCTGCCCAAGCCCTGGCTGGACGGGGCCCTGCGGCTGTCCTTCTCTCCCCGTTCCACCCGGGAGGAGGCAGACCGGCTGGTCCGCGCCCTGGCGGAGGCCGCCCGCACCCTGTTCACCACCCTGTCCTGAATTTGAAAAGGAGTATCACCCTATGCACGGCCTGTTCCGGCGGGAGCCCGGGTTTTACAAGCGTCTGATCGCCCTGGCGCTCCCCATTCTGTTTCAAAATCTCATCACCAACTCCCTTGGCCTGGTAGACACCTTTATGGTGGGCGTGCTGGGAGAGGGCCCTCTGGCGGGGGTCACCCTGGCGAATATCCCGGTCTTTGTGGTGCAGCTCATGTGCTTCGGCATCCAGAGCGGCTCCTCCGTGCTCACCAGCCAGTACGCCGGAAAGGGGGACACCGGCGCCATCAACCGGGTGATGGGCATCGGGATGTACGCGGCGGGGACCATCACCCTGATCTTCGCCCTGATCATGGGCTTTCTGCCCCGGCAGTTCATGGCTCTGTTCGGCAATGACGCCGCCGTGATCGCCGTGGCCGCCGACTACGCCCGCATCGTGGGCTGGAGCTACTTTTTCGACAGCTTCGTGCAGGTCTATGTGGGGGCTCACCGCTCCATGGGCGATCCCCGCCGGGGGCTGTACATCCTGTGCGTGTCCATGGCGGCCAACACCTTCCTGAACTGGGTATTCATCTTCGGCAATCTGGGCGCGCCCCGGCTGGGGGTGGCGGGCGCGGCCCTGGCCACGCTGCTGGCCCGGGTGCTCTCCTTCTGCGCGATGGCGGTGTGGGCCGTGCGGGACAGAAAATTCCGCCTCCGCCCCGCCCTGCTGCTGAAGCCCGGCCGGGACATGGTCCGCCGCTTTGTCCGCTTTGCCGCCCCCGTGATGTGCAACGAGACCTTCTGGGGGCTGGGAACCTCCCTCTTCCCCACCATCATGGGCCATATGCAGGGCTCCCAGGAGATTCTGGCCGCCTATGCCATTGCCGGCAATATCACCAACCTGTGCACCGTGGGCGTGTTCGCCATTGCCGACACCGCCGCCATCCTCATCGGCCAGGAGATCGGCTCCGGCCGGTCGGATCAGGTCTACCGCCTGGGCACGCTGCTGGAGGTGCTGGCCGCCCTGTTCGGCGCGGCGGCGGGGGCGCTGTTCATGGGCGTGCTGCACCTGCTGTTCATCCCGTATCTCTATCCGCTGTTCAAGCTGTCCGCCGGGGCGGGGCGCATCTGCACGCTGATGCTCACCATCCAGTTC
>CAKUHW010000019.1 GCA_934659415.1 uncultured Oscillospiraceae bacterium | reverse complement strand
GGGACCGCCCGGCTGGCCCTGACCTTCCTCACGGCCTATCCCTTTGCGTTCTTCTTCTGCTCGGTCCACACCGAGAGCCTGTTCCTGCTGCTCTCCCTGGCCTGCTTTTACGCCATTCGCCGCCGCCGCTGGCCCCTGGCGGGGCTGCTCGGGGCCCTGTCCGCCCTGACGCGGATGCAGGGCGTTCTGCTGGCGCTGTGCGCCTTTACGGAGTACTGCCTGGCCGAGCATCCCCTGCGCAGGCTGCGGGAGCGGGATTGGCGCGGCCTCTGGCGGGATCTGTGGGGCAAACTGATCTGGATGGCCGCCATGGGGGCGGGTACGCTGGTCTACCTGGGACTTAACCGGTATGTGGCGGGCGACCCCTTTGCCTTCACCGTATTTCAGGCGGAGCGGTGGAACCAGGGCTCCTCCCTGTTCCTCACGGCGCTCTACAAGCTGTGGAACGGCTTCTGGCACGGTCTGGACGGGTATGTGGCCTGGACTACCTGGGGACCCCAGCTGGTCCTGTTCGTGTTCTGCATCGCCATGCTGATCTGGGCCGTGCGCAGGCTGCCGCCCACCTGGTCGGTGTATTTTTTCATCTGCCTGTTTCTGAACTACTCCCTGAACAATCCCCTCAGCTGCTGCCGCTACATGGCCTGCGCCTTCCCGCTTCCCGCGGCTCTGGCGGTGCTCAGCGTCCGCCGTCCCGGGTGGGGCCGGGGGCTGACGGCTGTATACGGCGTGCTGCAGGGTGTGTTTATGCTGGCCTACTTCAGGGGCTTGCACGTGTGCTGAGGAGGCGTCCCGCCATGAAATTGGACGAGGTGTACCGCGCCGCGGGGGGCGACGCCGCGCTGACCGTGTCCCGCCTGGGCGGGGAGGAGCGGGTGCGCCGCTTTTTGCGGTGCTACCCCGCAGATTCCTCCTATGACCGGCTGCGGGCGGCCCTGGCCGCAGAAGACCGGGAGGCGGCCTTTCTGGCCGTCCACACTCTGAAGGGGGTGGCTCTGACCCTGGGGCTGAACAGGGTGGGGAACGCGGCGGCCCGGCTGACCGAGCAGCTGCGCGTCCCCGGCGCCCGGCCGGAGCAGGGACTGCTGGCGGAGCTGGAGCGCGCCCAGGAGGAGACCCTGGCGGCCATCGCCGGGCTGGAGCCGGGCTGAGCGCACAAAAACCGCAGCCGGAGCCGGGACAAAAATCGTGGAAATTTGGCTTGCAAAACCGGGCGGAGTGTGTTACTTTCTGTACAAACAAGATGAATAAGGAGGACTGACTTATGAAGAAATTGGGTCTTTTCGCCGCCGGTGTGCTGTTCGGTACGGCCGGCATCAAGCTGCTGACCGGCAAGGACGCCAGAAAGGTCTACACCCAGGCTACCGCCGCTGCGCTGCGCGCCAAGGAGTGCGTGATGGGCACGGTCACGGCGGTCCGGGAGGGCGCGGACGACATCCTGGCTGACGCCAAGGAGATCAACGAGCGCCGCGCCGAGGCCGAGCGGGCCGAGGTCATTGAGGACGAGGCGGACAAGTCCGCGCAATGATGCACAGGAGAGGGCGCCGCAGTTCGCGGCGCCTCCTCTTTTTCCGGAGGAAACGCTATGAAATGTGAGATACTGCACGAAAACAGGGGCCGGATGCGGGTGCACCTGCCCGCGGCGGGGACCATGACGCTGGAGCAGGCGGATCTGCTGGAATACTGGCTGCGCGCCGTCCCGGGCGTCACGGAGGTCAGGGTGTACGACCGCACCCGGGACGCGGTGATCTGCTACAGCGGCGCGCGGGCTGACGTGGTGTCCGCCCTGGCCCGCTTTTCCTGGGCGGGGGCCCGGGCGCTGGATCTGGTGCCGGAGCACACCACCCGCGCCCTGAACCGGGAGTTTGAGGACAAGCTGCTCTTCACCGTGGCACGGCGGGCCTTTTCCAAGCTGTTTCTGCCGCTGCCGGTGCGTACGGTCCTCACGCTGCTGCGCTCGGTGAAGTACATCGGCGAGGGGCTCAGGGCCCTGATCCGGGGCAGACTGTCCGTGGCCGTGCTGGACGCCACGGCGGTGTCCGTGTCCATGCTCCGGGGAGACTTCAGCACGGCGGGCTCCGTGATGTTCATGCTGCGCCTGGGCGAGCTGCTGGAGGAGTGGACCCACAAAAAGTCCGTGGCCGACCTGGCCGGCGCCATGAGTCTGAACGTGGACAAGGTGTGGCTGCGCACGGAGGCGGGCGAGGTGCTGGTGCCCATCGGCCAGGTCTGCGTGGGGGACAGCGTGGTGGTGCGCACCGGCAGCATGATCCCCCTGGACGGCACCGTGACCGAGGGCGAGGCCAGCGTGAATCAGGCGTCCATCACCGGCGAGTCTCTGCCGGTGCTCAAGCGGCCGGGAGGCTGCGTGTATGCGGGCACCGTGGTGGAGGAGGGCGAGTGCGTTCTCCGGGTGGACAAGGCCCTGGGCTCCGGCCGGTACGACCGCATCGTGCGCATGATCGAGGAATCGGAGAAGATGAAGTCTGCCACGGAGGACCATGCCTCCCGCCTGGCCGACCGCCTGGTGCCCTACACCCTGGGCGGTACCGCCCTGGTGTGGCTGCTGACCCGGAATGTCACCAAGGCCCTGTCCGTGCTGATGGTGGACTTCTCCTGCGCGCTGAAGCTGTCCATGCCCATCGCGGTGCTCTCCGCCATGCGGGAGAGCAGCGGACACCACATCTCGGTGAAGGGCGGACGCTTTATGGAGGCGGTGGCCCAGGCGGACACCATCGTGTTCGACAAGACGGGCACCCTCACCTACGCCCAGCCCACCGTGGCGGACGTGGTGCCCTTCGGCCGGTGGGCGGCGGACGAGATGCTCCGTCTGGCCGCCTGCCTGGAGGAGCACTACCCCCACTCCATGGCCAACGCCGTGGTGGAGGAGGCCCGCCGGCGGGGCCTGAGCCACGAGGAGTACCACTCTCAGGTGGAGTATGTGGTGGCCCACGGCATTTCCAGCACGGTGAACGGGGAAAAGGTGCTCATCGGCAGCGCCCACTTCGTGTTTGAGGATGAGGGGTGCACCGTTCCGCCCGGCATGGAGGCGCGCTTTGCCGCCCTGCCCGCCCGGTACTCCCATCTGTATCTGTGCATCGCCGGATCTCTGGCGGCGGTGATCTGCATCTCCGACCCCCTGCGCCGGGAGGCGGGGGCCGCGGTGGCGGCCCTTCATGCCTGCGGCATCCGCCGCGTGGTGATGATGACCGGCGACAACCGCAGAACGGCCGAGTCCGTGGCGGCCGAGGTGGGCGTGGACGAGTTCTACGCGGAGGTCCTGCCGGAGGATAAGGCGGAGTATATCCGCCGGGCCCGGGCCGAGGGGCATAGGGTCATCATGATCGGCGACGGCGTGAACGACTCTCCCGCCCTGTCCGAGGCGGATGTGGGCATTGCCATCAACACCGGCGCGGCCATTGCCCGGGAGATCGCGGACGTGACCATCTCCTCCGAGGATCTCTTCGCCCTGGTGACCCTGCGCCGGCTCAGCGAGGCGCTGATGGCGCGCATCCACAAAAACTACCGGTTCATCGTGGGCTTCAACCTGATGCTCATCGTGCTGGGGGTGGCCGGTGTGATCCAGCCCACCCTGTCCGCCCTGCTCCACAATGCCTCTACCCTGGGCATCAGCCTGAAGAGCATGACCGATCTGCTGCCGCCCCCGGAGGAGTGCAGCGAGGATTGAGCTCCGCCCAAATGCCCTTGCCGGTCGATGGAAAGGTTTTTAACAGTCTGCCCGCCGCGGAGAGCCCACAGGTTCCCCGCGGCGGCTTTTTCCTATGACTTGACCTTTTTCCCGCCGGGTGCTACAATCACTGCTGCAATGCGGCGGGAGAGGGGCGGACGGTATGGCGGCGCGGCAGGATGAAAACGCGATCTTGAACGGCGTGATCTGGAAGCAGATCCTGCTCTTCTTTCTCCCCGTGGCTCTGGGGACCTTTTTTCAGCAGCTGTACAACACGGTGGACGCCCTGGTGGTGGGCAACAGCGTGGGCATGGACGCCCTGGCCGCCGTGGGCGGCTCCACCGGTTCCCTCATCAACCTGATCATCGGCTTCCTGGTGGGGGTGGCCTCCGGCGCCACGGTGGCGGTGGCCCAGTACTACGGCGCGGACCGGCGGGAGGAGATCTCCCGGGTGGTGCACACCACGGCGGCCATGGCTCTGGCGGCGGGGGTGGTGCTCACGGCGGCGGGCATCTGGCTGACCCCCGCCGTCCTCCGGCTGCTGCGCCAGCCGGAGGGGCTCATGGCGGACTCGGTGCTCTATCTGCGCATCTACTTTGCCGGCATGCTGCCCACCCTGATCTACAATGTGGGGGCGGGGATCCTGCGGGCGGTGGGAGATTCCCGCAGGCCCATGTTCTACCTGATCGTGTGCTGCGCGGTGAACTCCGGGCTGGATGTTCTGCTGGTGTCTGCGCTGGGGCTGGGCGTGGGCGGCGCGGCCCTGGCCACGGTGCTCTCCCAGGCGGCCAGCGCGGCCCTGGTGTTGGTGCGGCTGCTGCGTACCGACGACGTGTACCGCCTGGACCTGCGGCGCATCCGCTTCCACTGGCGGGAGAGCGCCATAATCCTGAAGGTGGGCATACCGGCGGGACTCCAGTCCCTGATGTACACCGTCTCCTCCACCTTTATTCAGGCCAAGTTCAATACCTTCGGCACCGATGTGGTGGCCGCCTGGACGGTGCTGGGCAAGGTGGACGGGCTCAGCTGGCTCATCATCGGGGCCTTCGGCATCTCGGTCACCACCTTTGTGGGGCAGAATTACGGCGCGCGCCGGCTGGACCGGGTACGCCGCTCCATCTACGTCTCCGGCGGCATGACGCTGGTCTTCACCGTGCTCTTCAGCGTGTTTGTGCTCACCTGCGGCGGGCCGCTCTATATGCTCTTCGGGGCCCGCAATGATCCCGCCGTGATGGCCATCGGCAGAAAGATGCTCTGGCTCATCGGCCCCTTCTATTCTCTGTTCGTACCCATCGAGATCCTCTCCGGCGCCATGCGGGGCGTGGGCAAGACCCTGGTGCCTACGATCATTACCGGCGTGGGCGTGTGCCTGCTGCGGGTGGTATGGACCATCGTGGCCTGCCGGCTGACCCACAGCTACGAGGCGGTGGTCATCAGCTTTCCGGTGTCCTGGCTGTGCGCGTCGCTGGCCTACCTGGTATACTACAAATGGGGCCGCTGGCTGGAGCAGCCCTCCCTGGAATAAGGCCGCCCGGCCGGCACGGAAAGGAGCACGACGGATATGGACCGGGAGAACGCTTCCCCGCGGCAGGTGCCGCGGCCCCTTCGGGCGCTGCTGGATCTGATCTATCCGCCCCGGTGCCCCTTCTGCGGCAGGCTTCTGGAGCGGGGCGAAGAGGAGGTGTGCGGCCGCTGCCGCCGTACCCTGCCCTATACCGGCGGGGCCCGGCCCGGCGTGGACCTGTGCGATGCCTGCCTGGCGCCTCTCTGGTACCGCAATGAGACGGTGGAGGCGGTGCAGCGCTACAAATTCAGCGGGAAGAGCAGCTATGCCGATACCTTCGGCGGGCTGATGACCCGGTGCCTGCAGGAAAATTGGAGCGAGCCGCTGGATGCGGTGGTGTGGGCGCCCCTCTCCCGGCGGCATCTGCGCCGGCGCGGGTACGACCAGGCGGAGCTTCTGGCCCGCAGGGTGGGCGCGCTCACCGGTCTGCCGGTGATGAACGCCCTGGAGAAGCGGCGTAATACCGGCACTCAGTCCTCTCTGTCCGGGGACGCGGAACGCCGGGCCAACGTGTCCGGCGCGTACCGGCTGCGCCCGGGAGTCTCCGTGGACGGGCTGCGCCTGGTGCTGGTGGACGATGTGGTCACCAGCGGCGCTACCCTCTCCGAGTGTGCCGCCGTGCTGCGCATGTCCGGGGCGGCGGTTGTGGTGGGGCTTGCCCTGGCCCGCGCCCGCTGAGGGGCGGCGACAAAAAGGGACTGTACTTTTCCCCCACTCTGTGCTATACTAAATCAAATCGTGCTCCTCCGCATGCCGGAGTCGAGCGCCTCTGTTTGGCGTAAAGCGCCCGTACCGGCGCTTCATATAGGCAGGAACATCACAGCGTACAGCGCGGGGACGAACAGCCCCCGGCACACCGCACCGGCGAATCAGGGCCGGCCGGGGCCGGGCGCGGAGAACGGTCCGCCGCCCGTGCACAGCCTGCGGGGGTCTTCCCGCGGGCTTTTGCCGCCGGATCGTCTCCTGTCATACATAGTCGGCAGAGAAGCGGGGCCAGTGTCCCGCTCTGCTGCCGTGCGCAAAAAATGATGCCGCCCTCCGGCGGCTATGGCTGAAAGGAGCTATTATGGCAGAAAAACTGAAGATCATTTCTCTGGGCGGTCTCAACGAGATCGGCAAGAACCTCACCGTGTACGAGTATGGCGGCGACATCATCGTGGTGGACGTCGGCATGGGGTTTCCGGATGACGATATGTACGGCGTGGACGTGGTCATTCCCGACTTCACCTACCTCATCCAGAACCGGGACCGCATCCGCGGTATTTTCATCACCCACGGCCATGAGGACCACATCGGGGCAATCCCCTACCTGCTGCGGGATGTGAACGTGCCCATCTACGCCACCCGCATGTCCGCGGGGCTGATCCGCCTGAAGCTGGAGGAGCACCGGCTGGACAAGAAGGCCAAGCTCATCACCTGCGAGGCGGGAGAGACGGTGAAGGCCGGCAAGTTCACCGTGGAGTTCATCCACATCAACCACTCCATTGCCGACGCGGTGGCCTTTGCCATCCGCTGCCCTCTGGGCGTGTGCGTCCACACCGGCGACTTCAAGATCGACCCCACCCCCATCCAGGGCGGCATGGCCGACCTGACCCGCCTGGGCGAGCTGGGCAAGGAGGGAGTGCTGGCCCTGCTGTGCGACTCCACCAATGTGGAGCGCCCCGGCTTTACCAAGAGCGAGCGCAGCGTGGGGGCCTCTTTTGACGCACTGTTTCGCGGCTGCGACCAGCGGATCATCGTCACCACCTTTGCCTCCAACATTGACCGCATCCAGCAGATCATCGATGTGGCGGCCAAGTACGGGCGCAAGGTGGCGGTCACCGGCCGATCCATGGAAAACGCCATGCGGGTATCCACCGAGCTGGGCTATATGAAGGTGCCCGCGGGCACCGTGGTGGACCTGGCCCAGGTGAAGAGCCTGCCCCGGGACAAGGTGTGCATCATCACCACCGGCAGCCAGGGAGAGACCATGTCCGCCCTGACCCGTATGGCCTTCAACACCCACCGCCAGGTGGACATCATGCCCGGCGACCGGGTGATCATCTCCGCCAGCGCCATCCCCGGCAACGAGAACTCCATCGGCAACGTCATCAACGAACTCTACAGGAAGGACGCCGATGTGGTCAACGAGCGGGAGCTGCCCCTCCATGTGTCCGGCCACGCCTGCCAGGAGGAGCTGAAGATCATCCACGCGCTGGTGAAGCCGAAGTACTTCATCCCCGTCCACGGCGAGCAGCGCATGCTCAAGACCCACGCCAAACTGGCCCGGGACATGGGCATGGATCCGAAGCATATCGTCATCAGCGATGTGGGCAAGGTCATCGAGGTCACCCAGAAGGATATCCGCATCAACGGCACCGTGCCCTCCGGCAAGGTGTTTGTGGACGGCTACGGCGTGGGCGACGTGGGCGCGGTGGTCCTGCGGGACCGGCAGCATCTGGCCCAGGACGGCATGATCGTGGTGGTCACCTCCATGTCCCGGGAGGACGGCGCCATTCTCTCCGGCCCGGATATCATTACCCGGGGCTTTGTGTATGTGAAGGAGTCGGAGGAGCTGCTGGAGGAGCTGCGCCAGGTGGCCACCGACGCCATCAACAGCTGCCTGAACCGCAACATCCGGGACTGGGCCTCCATTAAGAGCGAGGTCAAGGGCGCCCTGTCCGGCTTCCTCTATAAAAAGACCAAACGCAACCCCATGATCCTCCCCGTGATCATGGAGGCGTAAGATCTGCGAAACCCTTGAACAGACTCAGCCCCTGGGCCGCGGAAGACCTGCGGCCCAGGGGCTGCTTTGAAGGGAAAACGTTATATTGAACAAACGGATGGTGCAAAATTGAGCAAAACCGCCGAAACAGACAAAAATAACGGCACCTCTTGACAGCGCCCCGTTCCACCGCTATAATGCAACACAAATCGAACCACTGATAGAGGCGCGGTTACGATGAGTACCCGGAGGGCATGGACAACTGCTTCCGGCGAAAGGCGTCGCCGCCGAAGGGCGTGAGGGCTGTCCGGCTCCGCGTGCCTGGGCCGACGGGGAATACCCGGCGGACTGTCACACGAAATTCCGTGTGAAGCGCTATCATGGCAAATACAGGCCCCCGTTTTTCTCATCACCCGGGGCACCTCGTTGACCATGATCGCGTCCAAGCGGTCGTGGTTCTTTTTATTTCAAAAAGAAAGAGGTAATCCAACATGATGAGAAGAATTTCCGCCCTGCTGACCGCCGCCCTGCTGGCCCTGGCCCTGTGCGCCTGCGGCGGCAATGACCCCAGCCGCCCCACCCAGTCCACGCCCTCCGTCACCGTTCCCCCTGTGGAGGATCTCACCGGCGTGGACACCAGTTCCATCCCCGGCGTGGAGGACGGCGTCCTCACCGTCGGCATGGAGTGCGCTTACGCCCCCTATAACTGGACCCAGACCAGCGACGCCAACGGCGCCGTGGCCATCTCCAACGTGCCCGGCGCTTACGCCAACGGCTATGACGTGATGATCGCCAAGCGCATCTGCGAGGCCTACGGCTGGCAGCTGGAGATCGTGTCCTCCTCCTGGGACTCCCTGTGCCCCGCTGTGCAGTCCGGCACCATGGACGCCAACATCGCCGGCCAGTCCATGACCGCCGACCGTATGGAGGAAGTTGACATGGCCGGCCCCTACTACTACGCCACCATCGTCTGCGTCACCAAGACCGGCAGCAAGTACGCCACTGCCCAGTCCATCGCCGACCTGGCCGGCGGCAAGTGCACCGCCCAGTCCGGCACCATCTGGTATGACTCCTGCCTGCCCCAGATTCAGGGCGCCGAGCTCATCGCCCCCGCCGACAACGCCCCCGCCATGATCATGCAGCTCCAGACCGACACCGTGGACTTCATCTGCACCGATATGCCCACCGCCATGGCCGCCGCCGCCAAGGACGACAGCCTGGTGATTCTCAACTTCTCCGGCACCGACGGCGACTTCCAGTTCGCCAGCGAGGCTGAGCGGGCCGAGAACGTGAACATCGGCATCTCCGTCCAGAAGGGCAACACCCAGCTCACCGAGGCCATGGACCGGGTGCTCTCCGCCCTCACCGAGGAGCAGTTCAATGTTCTGATGGACATAGCCATCGCCATTCAGCCGGAGGTTTAATTTAAGCGCGAGGCCGTTGCGAGCAGCGCGGATGGACCGAAGCGAAGGCGAGCGGAGGGCCGCACCGCGGCCCGCAGACCAGCCTAAGTCGGAGGGAAGCCGCGCGTCGCGAGCAGGCGGAGCGTGAGAGATTCCAGCGTGAGGCCGCCGTACCCAGCGGCACTCTGTCCCGCCCCGTGGGCGGTCCTAAGAACCCAAAATCCACCCAAAGGAGTGTGACAGCATGGATAAGCTGGCCAAGCTCTGCCACGATGTGGCCCTGCTGTGGACCAACTACTGGCCCATGTACCTCAACGGCATCAAGAATACCCTGATCCTGGCCCTGGCGGCCACCGCCATCGGCTGCGTCATCGGCCTGATCTGCGGCATCCTCAACACCATCCCCTATACCCGGCAGGACCCCCTGCCCAAGCGCTTCATCCTGAAGCTTATCCGGGTGCTGGTGCGCATCTATGTGGAGGTGTTCCGGGGCACGCCCATGGTGCTTCAGGCGGTGTTCATCGTGTACGGCCTGCCCTATTTCACCAACAGCGCCCTGCGCTTTGACAACATCTGGGCTGCCGCCATCCTCATCGTGTCCGTGAACACCGGCGCGTACATGGCGGAGTCGGTCCGGGGGGGCATCGTGTCCATCGACCCCGGCCAGACCGAGGGGGCCAAGGCCATCGGCATGACCCATGTGCAGACCATGATGAACGTGATCCTGCCCCAGGCCATCCGCAATATCATGCCCCAGATCGGCAACAATCTGATCATCAACAT
>CAKUHW010000018.1 GCA_934659415.1 uncultured Oscillospiraceae bacterium | reverse complement strand
GCCGTGGGTGGCCATCAGAATGGGAGTGGAGGCGAAGTTGATGCAGAACTGGCCCAAGGTGCCGAAGGCCGTATTGAAGCCGTTGGCCACCGCCATCTGCTCCTTGGGGAACCACATGGCCCACAGCTTCACCGTGGAGAGCAGGATCGCGCCGTACGGGAAGCCGTACAGGATCACCGAGACGTAGAACATGGTGAAGCTTGTGGCGCAGCCGCGCATCAGCACGGACACGCCGGCCAGCAGGATCACGCCGAAGGCGAACAGCTTTTTCACGCTGAGCTTGTCCAGCAGGAAGCCGATGCTGACCATGGCGATGATCTGGCCGATCTGATAGGCGCTGGAGAGGACCGTGCGCTGGGCGTCCGACCAGCCCATCTCCTGACAGATGGAGCTGAGCAGCAGGGTGAAGCTGGCCCATGCCAGGCCGTTGATGACGAAGCGGGCCGGCAGCGTGGCTGCGAGCACCGCCCACTTCCGCTTGGGCGAGTAAGTCTTTGGAGTCTGTGTCTTAGAATCCATGTTTCTTCTCCTTCCGGTAAGTTGAAGTCCTCCGGCCGCGGTCCGGGGGGGGGAACAGAAAGCATTTGTTTTCCGTCAGAAACGCCCTCTCTTCTGTCAAGAGGATAACAGAGGGGGCGGGAAAAGTGAAATTCAGCTTTCTTATTTCTGATATACCCCGGCGCGCAGAAAAAGAAAAACTGCGTGAGGCCGCACCGTTGTGCGGTCTCACGCAGCAAAAGATTCAGGACGTCAAAAAACCGAAACATCCCTCTCCGGATCGGCCTCAGGAGCACAGGTCGATGATGATCTGGGTGAACATCTTGGCGGAGACCATCAGGTCGGCGATGCGCACCCGCTCGTCCGCGCCGTGCAGGCGGGTGTCGAACCCCGGCAGGGTGCAGCCGAAGGCCACGCCGCCGGGGATATCGTGCACATAGGTGCCGCCGCCGGTGGACAGGCACTCCCCCTTCAGGCCGGTGTACTCCTCGTAGCGGGCCAGGAGGGTCTTGACAAAGGGAGAGTCGGCGGGGGTATGGTGGGGCTTGTCCTGCTCGCCCTCAAAGGTGAAGCCCTTGGCCTCAAAGGCGGCTTTGGCCACGTCCCGGCAGTTGGCCTCGGTGGCGCACAGGGGGACCCGGGCATCGAAGCGGCCCTCCAGGCCGGTGTCCGTCACCTCCAGCAGGGTGAAGGCCACGGTGAGGGGCCCGGCCACGGGCTCCTCCTGGGCGATGCCCAGCGCCCGGCCATAGCAGTCGCCGTGGGGAAGCAGGGCGCACAGGGCGGCCAGATACCGGCGGCAGGGCCCGTCGGCCAGGGGCAGGGCGCACAGCAGGGCCAGCAGGCCGGTAAGAGCGTTGTTGCCCCCCTCGGGCCAGGCGGCATGGGAGCCCTCGCCCTTGGCGTGGATAACGGTGAGGGCATTCTCCTGGGTGCACTGGAACTTCACGCCGGTGCGGGCGGTGATATCCCGGGCAAAGGGGTGGATCTCCAGGGCGGTCAGGCCCTCCACGGCGGCGGAGGCATCGCCGGGCAGCACGTTGATACGGATGCCCCCGTGGAGCCAGCGCAGGCGGGGCAGCTCGCTCTGCTCCGGCCAGGCGGCGGTGAACACCGGCTTGAAGCCTCCCTTCTCCGTGTTGACCACCGGGAAACCGGCGTCCGGAGAGAAGGTGGAGGGGGCAAAGGGCTCCCGGGCAAAATACCAGGCGATGTCGCCGGAGCCGGACTCCTCATTGGTGCCCAGGATGCAGCGGCAGTTCGCCTTCAGGGGCACCCCCAGATCCTTCACGGCCTTCATGGCCAGCAGAGAGGCCGCCATGGGCCCCTTGTCGTCATCGGTGCCCCGGCCGAAGATCATCCCGTCGGCCACCTTGGGGCTGTACGGCTGGGTGACGGTCCAGCCCTCGCCGGGGGCCACCACGTCCAGATGGCCCAGGATGTGCAGTGCGTCCGGCTTGTCGTTCAGGTCCACGGTACCCACGTAGCCCTCCCGGTCCCGGGCGGTCAGGCCCCACTCCCCGGCGATGGCCAGGGCCTCCTTCAGAGCCGCGGCAGGGCCGGGGCCAAAGGGCGCGCCGGGGGCGGGCTCTCCCTCCTCGCTGGGGATGGACACCAGACGGCAGACGGCGTCCACCAGCAGGGGCTCTTTATCGGCAAAATACTGTTCGATCTGTTCCTTATCCATGGTAAATGGCTCCTCTCGGGCGGACAGGCGGCCCGCCCTCATTCATGTGCTGCCCCCATTGTAGTCCATCGCCGGAGAAAATGCAAGGGAAAAGACGGACCGCGCCGCGGGGATAAAAAGGGGGGGGACGCCAGCGTCCTTTGCTGGCTGGGGGGATTGTTACCGGTTCAAAGGCGGGTCGCCACGGTGACAATCCCTCGGTCGGCGCTTCCCGCTTGACTTTCCCCGATTGGTGTGCTATCATCAAAATGTCTCAAATGATACAAAACGAGGTGAAAGGATGGAGACAGACCTGCTGGGCCGCCTGCCGCTGTTCCAGGCGGTGGACCGGGCGCTGCTGGAAGAGGTCCTTGCCGGATCGGAGCAGGTGTCCGTCCCCAAGGGGGGCACGGTGTACGACCCTCACCGCTTCCGCTGCTGCCTGGGGGTGCTCCTGTCCGGGGCGCTGGAGGTCCGGCGGGAGAGCCTGCTGGTGGCCCGGCTGCGGGCGGGGGAGCTGTTCGGTGCGGCGGCGCTTTTCGGCGGGGGGGACGCCTACCCCACTACCCTCACCGCCCTTGCCGACTGCGCGCTGGTGCTCATCCCCCAGGCCGGGGTGACCCGGCTGGTGCGGGAGAGCGGGACCTTTGCCGAGGGATATGCGACCTATCTCTCCGGCCGCATCCGTTTTCTCAGCGCCCGGCTGGACGCGGTTTCCGCCGGGGGCGGAGAGAGCAAGCTGGCCCGCTACCTGCTCACCGCGGCGGGGACGGAGGAGGGGCTCACCCTGTCGGCCACCCAGCTGGGGCAGCGCCTGGGAATCGGCCGGGCCACCCTCTACCGCGCCTTCGAAACGCTGGAGCAGGCGGGGGCACTGGCGCGCAGCGGCAAGTCCATCCGCATCCTGGACCGGGAGGTCCTGGCACGATTTTGTACGAAAACGCAACACGGAAAGGAAGATCTCACATGAAGCTCAAACGTATTTTCGCCCTGCTGCTGGCTCTGGCGCTGACCCTGGCCCTGGCCGGCTGCCGGAAGACCGGCGGCGACCCCACGCCTACCCCCTCTGACAGCCCCGCCCCCACCGGGACGGCGGAGCCCTCTCCCTCCGGGACGCCTGACGTCACACCGGAACCCACCCCCTCCGGGAGCGACGAGCGCACCGCAGTGCGCCTGGCCGTGCTGTCCGGCCCCACCGGCGTAGGGGCCGCCAAGCTGCTCAGCGAGGCGGACGCGGGCACGGCAGCGAACGACTATCAGTACGTCATCGCCGCGGACAACAGCGAGCTGGTGGCAGGTCTCACCAAGGGGGAGATCGACATCGCCGCCGTGGCCTCCAACGTGGCGCTGAACCTCTATAACAAGACCGGGGGCGGCGTAAAGATCATCGCCCTGGGCACCCGGGGCGTGCTGCACATTCTGGAGGGCAGGGGCGGGACCTCCATCCAGTCCGTGGCCGACCTGGCGGGCCGCACCATTTACTCCCCCGGCCAGGGGGCCAACCCGGAGTATATCCTCCGCTATCTCCTCCAGCAGAACGGCCTGGACCCGGATAAGGACGTGAACCTGGTGTTCGCCGACGCCAGCGAGATCAACGCCAAGCTGGTCAGCGGCGACATCGACTGCGCCATGCTCCCTGTGCCCGCGGCCACCGCGGCCATCCTCAAGGGCGATGGGCAGGTCCGTGAGGCCATCGACGTCACCGAGGCCTGGGACGGGCTGGACAGCGGCAGCGAGCTCATCATGACCGCCGTGGTGGCCCGCACAGAGTTCGTGGAAGCCCACCACGAGGCGGTGAACGCCTTCCTGGCGGAGTACGCGGCCTCCATCGACTACGTGAACAGCAACGTGGACGAGGCCGCCGGGCTCATCGCCGGCTACGGCATTACCCCCAACGCGGCCATCGCCAAACAGGCCATCCCCCAGTGCCACCTGGTGTTTATCTCCGGAGCAGACATGGCGGAGGCCATCTCCGACTACTTTATGGTGCTCTACGAGGTGGACCCCGCCTCCGTAGGCGGCGCCCTGCCTGACGATGCCATCTACTATGCCCCCTGAGCGGCGGCACAGCATCCTCAAATTCGTCATACCCCCAGCCTTCTGGTTGGGGGTATGGCAGCTTGCGGCCAGGCTGGTGGACCGGGAGCTGCTGCTGCCCGCCCCTCTCTCCGTGGCCCGCGCTCTGTGGACCCTGGCGGGGACGGGGGACTTCTGGCTGTCCGCCCTGTACACCCTGCTGCGGGTGGCCGCCGGGCTGGCCGCCGGCACGGCGGCGGGGGTGCTGCTGGCCTTTCTGTGCCATGGCTGCCCCTGGGCGGGGCACATCCTCTCCCCCGCGGTGCGGGTGGTGCGGGCCACGCCGGTGGTGTCCTTCATATTGCTGGTGTACCTGTGGGTGAGCCGGGCAAACATCCCGGGGGTCATCGCGGCGCTGATGGTGCTGCCGGTGATCTGGGGCGGCGTGGCCACCGGGCTGGAGGCGGTGGACCCCAAGCTGCTGGAGCTGGCCCGGGCCTACCGCTTCGGTCCCCTGCGCACCCTGCGCCTGGTGACGCTGCCCTCCCTGCGGCCCTGCTTCTCCGGCAGCCTGCTCACCGCCTTCGGACTGGCCTGGAAGTCCGGTGTGGCGGCGGAGGTCATCTGCCCCCCCGCCCGGGCCATCGGCTCCCGCATCCAGCAGGCCCGCCTGGCCCTGGAGACACCGGAGCTCTTCGCCTGGACCCTGGTGCTCATCGCGCTCTCCCTCTGTCTGGAGGGCCTGCTGCGGCGGCTGCTGCGGGAAGGGAGGAAAAAGCCATGATCAAGCTGCGCGGCCTGACGCTGGCCTACGGGGAGCGGACCGTACTGGACGGTCTCTCCCTGGACCTGCCGGACACGGGCCTCACCGCCCTCACCGGTCCCTCCGGCTGCGGCAAGACCACTCTGCTGCGGGTGCTGGCCGGGCTGGAGCGCCCTTCCGCCGGGACGGTGACCGGCCTGGACCCCGCCCACACGGCCTTTCTCTTTCAGGAGGACCGCCTGCTGCCCTGGCGGAGCGCAGCGCAGCAGATCTCCGATGTGCTCCCCCGGGAGCGCCGGGGAGAGACGGCGCACTGGCTGGCCTTTGCCGAGCTGGAGGGCGAGGGAGACACGCGGCCCCAGACACTGTCCGGCGGTATGGCCCGGCGGCTGGCCCTGGCCCGCTGCGCCGCTCTGGGGGACGGCCTTCTGCTGCTGGACGAGCCCTTCACCGGCGTGGACGCCCCCCGGGCCCTGCGCCTGCTGGGGCGGCTGCGGGAGTCGGGGCGAAGCGCGCTGCTGGTGACCCACGAGCGCGCCGTGCTGGACGGGTGCGACCGGGTGCTGACCTTCGCCGGCCCGCCCCTGCGGCTGACGGAAGAATAAAGCAAAGCGGCCCGGCGCATCCGCGCCGGGCCGCTGGGCCTGATATTCAGCTTTTTTCCTCAAAGGTGGCGCCGCAGGAGCGGCAGTGGACCGTGATGCGGCCCTTTCCCCGGGGCACCCGCATCTGCTGGCCGCAGCAGGGGCAGCGGAAGTAGCGGTGATTGCGGTCCTTCAGGCGGGTGCGCAGGGCGCGCAGGCGGCTCTGGAGGGGGCGGACGAGCTGGAGAAACTTCTGATTTTCCGCCCTGCGCCGCTCCAGCTGACGGGAGAAGCTGCGCAGCAGGCAGATCAGAAGGAACACCAAGGCCAGCCAGTAGAACAGGGCCAGACCGGTGATCCACTCCACCACGATGAAAATCAGGTAGAGCACCGTAAGGGCCAGATTCAGCTGGTCGCTGCCGTACCGCCCGGCCATCACCCGGGCCAAAAAGCTGCGGACCATGGCGCTCACCTCCTTTTTGACGGTATGCTTATGATAATCCACGAAAATGTCCCCGTCAATGGAAAAAGCGTAAACAAAATGTGAATTTAAGCGTTGCAGGGGCGAAAAGTTCCTGCTATACTCAAACCGGACCGCCAAAGAGGCGGGTCGGCCGGGATACCGTCCGGCCGCTGTTCTGACTATCACTGCCGGGAGGTACGATCTATGGCCCGAATCGACAAGGCAAATTACTATCTGGACATCGCCGGGACCGTGCTGGAGCGCTCCACCTGTCTGCGCCGGTGCTACGGCGCCATTATCGTGAACAACGATGAGATCATCTCCAGCGGCTACAACGGCGCGCCCCGGGGCCGTAAAAACTGCGGCGATTTGGGCTTCTGCACCCGGGAGGAGCTGAACATCCCCTCCGGGGAGCGGTACGAGCTGTGCCGCTCCGTCCACGCGGAGGCCAACGCCATCATCTCCGCCTCCCGCCGGGACATGCTGGGCTCCACGCTGTACATGGTCTGCAAGGACCCGGCCACCGGCGCGCTCATCCCCGGCTCCTCCTCCTGCTCCATGTGCCGCAGGCAGATCATCAATGCCGGCATACGCCGGGTGGTCATCCGCGACACCCCCGCCGACTACCGGGTGGTAGACGTGGAGCGGGACTGGGTAGAGGAGGACGACTCCCTGCCCCGTATGGTGTAAACAACCAGCGCAGGCCCGCTGCGGAGGTTTCCGCAGCGGGCCCTTTTTGCGATATTTGCCCCTGAACCGGCTCAGATGCCGTCCTTGAGCTTCAGGATATACATGCCGTCGTGCCAGGTATCCATATAGATATAGCCGCGGTCATCCACCACGCAGTCCTCGGTGGTGGCCAGCATGGGGCCGGGCACGGGGATATCGAACAGCAGCTTCTCGGGGTTGGGGGGGATGAAGTAGGCCAGCTCCTTGATATAGTAGGGGTCGGACACGTCATACACCCGCATGCCCGCGTGGAAGTAGCAGCAGTACACCCGGTCGCCCCGCTGCTCCAGCCAGGGCTTGTTGCTCATGGGCTCGTGGATGTTGTGGGGGCCGAAGGGACCCTGGCAGCCGTCCAGACCGGCGGTGTTGAAGTTGGGCCAGGGGAAGTTCGCAGGCACCTCGGGATAGGGGAACTCCGCCACCAGCTGGGGATCGGCGGGATCGGAGATGTCCACCATGTGGAGGTTGTTCATGGGCTGAGCGCCCTTGCGGGGACCGGTGGTGAGGATCTCCCGGTTGTAGAAGGGGAAGCGCTCTCCCTCGTTGGTGGCCACCAGGAAGTTCCGGCCGGGCAGGGGCAGGCAGGTGTGGGTGCGGGCCCCTGCGTACTTGCCGGAGAAGGGCCCCTTGAACTTCAGCTGGCCGATCTTCTTGGGCCGGGTGACATCGGAGATGTCCAGGATGATCAGGCCCTCGCAGTAATAGGACAGATAGGCCAGGTTGCCCACCACATACGGGGGGCCATGGAGCTGAGGCCAGTCCATATACTCCCAGTGCTGCTCGCCGTCTACAGGGTACTCGCCCTCCTTCAGTCCGTCGGTGAACTGGCAGGGCACCCACCAGCGGCCCACCTCGACGGGATGGGTGGGGTCGATGATGTCCAGGATGCGGTAGATGTTGCCGGTGTAGCCCGGGCAGTCGGCGGACAGGTGGACATAGCGGCCGCCGTTGTAGAAGAAGCGGTGCACGCCCATGCCGTCGGCCACGCCGGTCTCCCACTTGCTCAGCAGCTTGGGATGGACGGGGTCGTCCTTGATGTCAAAGATCTGCAGGCTGCCCAGGCTCTTGTCCCCGGGCTTGTTGCCGTGGAGGAAGGGGACGCCGCCGCCGGTGGCGCCGATCATCAGCCCGTCGCACACCTGGATCTTGGGGGTGTTGGTGGCGGGGTATTCCTTGGGGTCGCAGGCCTCCATCCAGTTGACGATCACAGGGTTGGCCGGGTCGGTCACGTCCACGATGTTCCAGCCGGGGCCCCGGAAGGAGCCGCAGTACATATAGTACCGGCCGTCCTCCGTCTTGTGCAGGGCCATCTGGAAGGCGTTCACACCGTTCAGGTCGCAGAAGCCCACGACCTCCATGTTCTTGATATAGCCCTCGTTCCCGGGGCTTTTCGCGTAAAAGGGTGCTGCCATGGTGTTCTCCTCCTCAGCGCATGGTCTGGTAGCCCCGGTACTGTACCAGGTTGTCGGTGGTGGCCATGTCGGACAGGAACATGCTCACCAGGTAGAAGTTGGGCTTCAGGAAGGGGAACTGGGCCTGGGGCGCGGCCTCGGGAGCCTCCTTGGCCCAGTCGGGCCGGGGCATGTCCCGGGTGCCCTCCACCGCGGCGGCGTACCACTCCTCGGGGCCGTCGAACCACATCTCCACCAGACGGTGGAACTGGCAGCCCACCACGTCGTGGTAGATCTTGCTGGACACGAAGCGGGTCACCTCGGGGCGGTTCTGGAAATAGGGCACGAACACCTCGTTGAACCACTTCTCGCCGGTCTTCTCGCAGGGCCAGCGGACCACGAACTGCCAGCGGTAGTTGGCGCCGTCGTCAATGGTGCGGCCCTTGCCCTTGTAGTCGTCCTGCCAGTTGATGGGCACATGGGCGAACACGAAGGGAGGCATCCCGTTGTCGCCGCCGGAGGAGCGGTGAGCGTCGCCGTCCATGTTCTCCGCATGGGACAGATCCACTCCATCGTCGGGGATCATACCCTGCCAGCGCAGCGCCTCCACGGGCATCCGCTCGGTGAAGGAGTTCACGCTCATCTCGGGGGTCATCTCGTTCACCATCCAGTAGTGCTCGGTCATCTGCATTCTGCGGGTGCCGAAGCGCTCGCCCTCGGGGGGCGTGGGCAGGGCCCAGTAGAAGGTGTACTTGTTGCAGTAGGGGGTAAATTTGGCAATGCTGTCGGGGATGTGGGTGTTGTACAACCAGCGCTGCAGGCGGTGGCGGTACTCCTCGCGGACGCAGTCCACATAGATGACGCTCCGCATGGGACGATACTCAAAGGACATAGCTGCATCTCCTTTCAAAATTGGGCAAAGTTTGGACAGAGTATGGATTCTCACCTTTCTATTTTAGCAGAATTGTCAGAGGGTGTAAAATACAAAAAACGCATGGCTGGTATGCGGCTTTGTTTTGGATGGAAGATCATGGACGTGACAAACGCCTGCCGGGCTGTTATACTGGCAGAAGAGAGAAGCCGCCCTTCGGGCGGGGAAGGGGGCGCGAGCATGACGCTCAATCAGCTGGAGTGCTTTACTGTACTGGCCCAGAGACTGAATTTCACCCAGGCGGCGGACGACCTGTTCATGTCCCAGCCTGCCCTGAGCCGCACCATCCTGGCCCTGGAGCAGGAGCTGGGGGTGCGCCTGTTCGAGCGCAACTCCCGCAGCGTGTCCCTCACTCCGGCGGGGCGGGCCTTTTTCCGCAAGTGTCCCGACATTCTCGCCAGCTACCGGGCCAGTCTAAACGCGGCCCTCACCGCCCAGGAGGGCTACGAGGGGGAGCTGACGGTGGGGGTGCTGCAGGACTACTTCGACCCCGACGCGGTATGCCTGTACCAGCGCATGGCCGCCGCCTGTCCGGCGGTCCGCCTGGAGCTGCGGGAGTGCAGCCACTCCGACCTGGTGCGCAGACTGCTCCAGGGGGAGCTGGACGCGGTGATCAACTTCGGGGAGGACGTGCTCAGTCCGGACACCGAAGCCCTGGTGCTCCGGCACGACCGGGAATGCGCAGTGGTCCATCCTGCCTCCCCTCTGGCCGCCGAGGAACGCCTGACCATGGCTCAGCTGAAGGACCAGCCCTTTGTGGTCATGTCCCGCACCTCCTCCCAGCCGGGGTACAGCAAGGTATGGCGGTCGGCCTCCGCGGCAGGCTTCACCCCCCAGATCGCGGCGGAGGCGGAGCTGGTGCCCACGCTGCTGATGCTGGTGGCCTGCGGCAAAGGGGTGAGCACCCTCAATGAGAACACCTCCTACATGGCCCGGGGCATGGTGAAGTATATTCCCCTGGAGGATGTGCCCCCCGCCCGCCAGGCCCTTATCTGGCGCAGGGACAACACCAACCCCTCCCTCCCTCTGCTGCTGGAGGCCGCCAGAGGCCTCGCGGAGCCGCCGCTCCTCTGAGGGCCCCTGCGGAATACCACTGGTATTCCACTGGTATTCCAC
>CAKUHW010000017.1 GCA_934659415.1 uncultured Oscillospiraceae bacterium | reverse complement strand
GGCCTGGGCGGCGTGGTGGGCGCGGCGCTGTGGTTCATCATCACCAAGACGACCTATATGACCAAGCGTATCAACGCCTGGCTGGATCCCCTCAGCGACATCAAGGGGGACGGCTGGCAGCTCTGGCAGTCCCAGATCGCCATCGGCTCCGGCGGCCTGCTGGGCGTGGGCCTGGGCAAGAGCCGGCAGAAATACCTCTTCCTGCCGGAGGAGCACAACGACTTTATCTTTGCCATCTGCTGCGAGGAGCTGGGGCTCATCGGCGGCTGCATGATCCTGGCGCTGTTTGCCCTGCTCATCATCCGGGGGTACTGGCTGGCGCTTCACGCCCGGGACCGCTTCGGCACCCTCATGATAGTGGGCCTTACTACCCTCATTGCCGCCCAGACCCTGCTGAATGTGGCCGTGGTCACCGGGGCCCTGCCCACCACCGGCATCTCTCTGCCCTTTTTCAGCTATGGCGGCACGGCGCTGGTGATCCAGCTGGCCTCCATGGGTGTGATCCTCAGCGTATCCCGGCAGATCGTGGCGCCCAAGGCGGAATAGGAGGAGAGAGCATGAGAATCGTTTTCACCTGCGGCGGCAGCGCCGGTCACGTCAATCCGGCCCTGGCGGTGGCGGGGGAGCTGCGCCGGCGGCACCCCGGCTGCGAGATCCTGTTCATCGGGGCCAAACGGGGGATGGAGCAGCGCCTGGTGGAGCAGGCGGGCTATCCCATCCGGACGGTGACGGTATCCACCTTTGAGCGGGCCTGGACCTGGAAGGTCATCAGGCACAACGTGGGCAGCCTGTTCAAGATCCCCGTGGGACGGCGGCAGGCGGCCAATATTCTGCGCAATTTCAAGCCGGACCTTGTGGTGGGTACCGGCGGCTACGCCTCCTTCCCCGCGGTGCGGGAGGCGGCGAGGCTGAAGATTCCCTGCGCCATCCATGAATCCAACGCCTATCCCGGCCTTACCACCCGCACCCTGTCCGACAAGGTGGATCTGGTCATGGTGGGCTTTCCCGAGGCCGCGGCCTACTACCGGAACGCCAGGCGGGTGGCGGTCACCGGCACCCCTGTGCGGGGGGAGTTTTTTGCCCTTGACCGCGCCGCGGCCCGCTCTGCCCTGGGCCTGACGGACGACCAGCCGCTGGTGGTGTCCTTCTGGGGTTCCCAGGGGGCGGGCCATATGAGCGATATGACCCTTGACCTCATCGAGCGCTGGGCCGCCGAGGGCCGGCGCTTCCACTACATCCATGGCGCGGGCCGGGACTATGAGGACATGGAGGCCGCCCTGCGAGCGCGGAGCATCCCGGTCTCTCCCGGGGAGGTGCGCCCCTACATCGACGATATGCCCACCGTGATGGCCGCGGCCGACCTGGTGCTCTGCCGGGCGGGGGCGTCCACCCTGGGGGAGCTCACGGCCCTGGGCCGGCCCGCCATTCTGGTGCCCTCCCCCTTTGTGGCGGGCAATCACCAGTATAAAAACGCCAAGGTCCTGGCCGACCGGGGCGGCGTGGTCCTGCTGGAGGAGAAGGACTGCTCCGGCGGCCTGCTGTACGATACGATCAATCAGCTCCTTGCCGACGGCGCCCGCCGGGCCGCCATGGGCAGGGCCCTGAAGGAGGTCTCCGCCCCCCGGGCGGCGGAGGAGATCTGCGAGGAGCTGGAAAAGCTGCTGAAATCAAGCCGTCAAAAAACTTAAGGGCGTTTTTTGACGGGTAAGCTACAGTCCGCTGCGCGCACTCAATGTCCATAGGACGCGGACATTTCGCACACTTGCGGCCTGAGAAGTGTTTTCCGCCACGCACATGTCGCGGCGGAAAACAGATTTCGCTGTTTTCGCCGCTGCGGCGGCGAACTCTGCGAGGCTTTTTTTGACGGTCTCGAAATAGCGCGTTAGCCGCCTTTTGAGACTCGCCGGAGCCTCCCGGCATAGGATGGTGAGACATCTTATCCCACAGGGAGGCTTTGCCATGAGCGAATTGTACATACGGGGGGGCGCGCCCCTGTCCGGCGCGGTCACGGTCCAGGGGGCGAAAAACTGTGTGCTGCCTGTACTGGCGGCCTGTCTGTTGGTGCCCGGGCCGGTGGAGCTGTGCAACTGTCCCCTGCTCACCGACGTGACCGCCGCGCTGGATATCCTGCGGCTGCTGGGCTGCCGGGCGCAGCAGTGCGGGCACCGGATCACGGTGGATGCCTCCGGGGCCTTCGGCACGGCGGTGCCGGAGGAGCGGATGCGGGCCATGCGCTCCTCCATCCTCTTCCTGGGCCCCCTGCTGGCCCGCATGGGGGAGGCATCCATGGGCTATCCCGGCGGCTGTGAGCTGGGCCCCCGGCCCATCGATCTGCATCTGGCGGCCATCCGGGCCCTGGGCTGCACCGTGGAGGAGACAGGGGGCGGCCTGGTGTGCACAGGCCGGCCGGAGGGCGGTGAGATCGACCTGCCCATCCCCAGCGTGGGGGCTACGGAAAACGCCATGCTGTGCGCGGTGGGCGGCAGCGGCGTGACCACCATCACCAACGCCGCCCGGGAGCCGGAGATCGCGGCCCTGCAGGACTTTCTCAACACCATGGGCGCCCATGTGCGGGGCGGCGGCAGCGGCGTGATCACCGTGACGGGGGGCAGGACCCTCCACGGCGGGGCCTGGGCGGTGATGGGCGACCGGATCGTGGCGGCAACGCTGCTGTGCGCAGCGGCCGCCGCGGGCGGCCGGGCGGAGGTGCGGGGGGTGGAGCGCGCCTGCCTCATCCCCGTGCTGGAGGTCTTTCGCCGGGCCGGCTGCCGGGTGGACAACGGCGAGACCTATGTGGCCCTGTCCAGGGACCCGGACCGGCCCCTGCGGGCGGCGCCGACGGTGCGCACCGCTCCCTATCCGGGCTTTCCCACCGATGCCCAGGCTCCGGTGATGGCGGCCCTGTGCACCGCCGCGGGGAGCACGGTGTTTGTGGAAAATCTGTTTGACAGCCGCTACCGCCACGTGGAGGAGCTGCGCCGGATGGGGGCGGATATCACCACGGAGGGCCGGGTGGCGGTGGTGCGCGGGGTGGAGCGTCTGCGGGGCGCCCAGGTGACCGCCCGGGACCTGCGGGGCGGCGGCGCCCTGGCTGTGGCCGCTCTGGCGGCGGAGGGCGAGAGCGTTCTGAGCGGTGTGGAGCACATCGACCGGGGTTATGAGGCCATGGAGGATATGCTGTCCCGGCTGGGGGGAGACGTCCGCCGGGCATAAGATGCGAAAGAGAGGAGGAAGAGGACCATGGCACGGGAACGCAGCCACCGCCGGAGAAGGCGCCGGGGCCGCTTCAGCGGCCTTTACAAGCTGCTGTCTGTCCTGCTGGTGATCGCCGCGGTGGCGGCTGCCTGCGTGGTCTTCTTCCGGGTGCACACCGTGGAGGTGTCGGGCAACGTCCGCTACACCGCCCAGGAGGTGGAGGCGGCCTCCGGCATCCAGCGGGGCAGCAACCTGATCGCTCTGTCCAAGCGCCGGATCATCAGCAGCATCCGCACCAGCCTGCCCTATGTGGAGTCGGTATCCGTCCGGCGCATCCTGCCCGACCGGGTGCTGCTGTCTGTCACGGAGCGGGTGGCGGCGGCATCGGTGGAGAGCTCCGGCGGCCGCTGGCTCATCTCCTCCAAGGGCAAGGTGCTGGAGGAGGACGATGGCCGGAGCGTGGTGTCCGTCACCGGGCTGCAGGCGGTGGCGCCTTACGCCGGCGGCACCCTCCAGGTGAAGGAGGGCAGCGAGGGTACGCTGGAGTATGTGCTGGCGCTGCTGACGGCGCTGGAGGACCGTTCCATGCTGGAACAGGCAGTCAGTCTGGACTGCGCGGCCTCCGCCTCCATGACCCTGCACTGGGATATCTATGACCTGAAGCTCCCCCGGGGGGGCGATTACGACCGGATGCTCCGGCTGCTGCAAAAGGCGCTGGAGAGCGAAAAGATGCCGAAGGATGAGCCGGGGACCTTCGATTTCACCGTCCGGGAGGGCGAGGTCATCTTCCGGCGGGCGGGCTGAGGCATTTCCTGCGGGAAAAGGCAAAAAAGTTTCCTTTTTCTATTGACCCCATGGGGGAAAACGGATACAATACAAAATATAGTACTTGACAAAAGCGTGCGGACCGGCGGCGCAGCCTCTGCAAGGGGGCGGGCGCCGCGCTCGGGCACAATTTGCTGATACAGGAGGGCCGGCGTATGGCTTTTTCAATGGATACTTCCGTGAAGAACGGTGACGTGCTGAAGGTGATCGGGGTCGGCGGCGGCGGCAACAACGTGGTCAACCGCATGGTGAGCTCCGGCATGCAGGGCATCGAGTTTATCGCCATCAATACGGACCGGCAGTGCCTCAACGCCTCCCGGGCCACCCAGAAGCTGCCCATCGGGGAAAAGCTCACCGGCGGCAAGGGCGCGGGGGCCAACCCGGAGGTGGGGCGCGAGTCCGCCAAGGAGAGCAAGGAGCAGATCGCAGCCATTCTGGACGGGACGGATATGGTGTTCGTAACGGCCGGCATGGGCGGCGGCACGGGGACGGGGGCCGCCCCCGTGGTGGCGGAGATCGCCAAGGAAAAGGGCATTCTCACCGTGGGCGTGGTCACCAAGCCCTTCACCTTTGAGGGCCGCCGCCGGATGGAGGCCGCCCAGAAGGGCATCGAGGAGCTGCGCTCCAAGGTGGATTCCCTTGTTATCATCCCCAACGACCGGCTCCAGTACGCCACCGACGAGAAGATCACCTTTGCCAACGCCTTTTCCATCGCGGACGACGTGCTGCGCCAGGCGGTGCAGTCCATCTCCGATCTGATCACCACCACGGGCCTCATCAACCTGGACTTTGCCGACGTCACCGCAGTGATGAAGGACGCGGGCCTTGCCCACATGGGCGTGGGCCGCGCCGCCGGCAAGAACAAGGCCGAGGAGGCCACCCGCATTGCCATCAACAGCCCCCTGCTGGAGACCTCCATCCAGGGCGCCAAGGGCATCATTGTCAACATCACCGGCCCCATGGACATCGGCCTGGACGAGGTGGAGATCGCCGCCAACATGGTCAAGGAGGTGGCCGACCCCGACGCGCTGTTCATGATGGGCGCCGCCTTTGACGAGACCCTCCAGGATGAGATCCGGGTCACGGTGATCGCCACCGGCTTCGGCGGCGTGGCCAATCCCGCCCCCGGCACGAAGAAGGAGGACAAGCCCGACTGCGTGCCCGAGGGAGTCGGCGGCGTGGTCCCGCCCACGCCCCTGGCGGAGGACGAAAAGGAGCCCCCGGAGAGCGATCCCTTCGAGGATATTTTCAAGATCTTCAATAAGAAGTAATGCTGTCTGCTGTGACCGCCGCCGCACTCTGCGGCGGCGGTCCTTTTATGGGAAAAAGCGGGCGGACCGGATCAAAGTGCGGCCCGTCTGAGAAAGGAGACCTGCGCATGACGGTTCGCGGACGCTTTGCGCCCAGCCCCAGCGGGCGGATGCACCTGGGAAATCTGTTTTCAGCCCTTCTGGCCTGGCTGGACGTGCGCAGCCGGGGCGGTGTGATGCTCCTGCGCATCGAGGACCTGGACCCGGACCGGTGCAGCAGGGAGAAGGCGGCGCTGCTGCTGGAGGATCTGCGCTGGCTGGGTCTGGACTGGGACGAGGGGGGCCTGGAGCCGGACTGGATGCAGTCCTGCCGGGGGGAGCCTGACCGCGCGGCCTTTGAGCGGCTGCGCGCCATGGACCTGGTATACCCCTGCCGGTGCACCCGCTCGCAGCGGCTGGCGGCAAGCGCACCCCACCGGGGCGAGGGGCATGGGGCGGGCGCCTGCCCCTGTGCCGCACTCTCCCCCGGAGAGCAGGCGGCGCTGATCCGTGCCGGCTGTGCCTGGCGCCTGCGTGTGCCCGACCGCTGGGTGGAGGCGAAGGAGGAGCATATGGGCCCCTGCGGGGAGAACCTGCGCCGGGACTGCGGTGACTATCTGATCCGCCGCTCTGACGGCGTGTGGGCCTACCAGCTGGCCGTGGTGGCGGACGACGCCGCCATGGGGGTCACCCGGGTGGTCCGGGGGTGCGACCTGCTCTCCTCCACCCCCCGGCAGGTCTGGCTGCACAGCGTTCTGGGCTATGAGCCCCCGGTGTTCTGCCATGTGCCGCTGCTGGTGGACAGAGCAGGGCGGCGGCTGTCCAAGCGGGACGGCGATCTGGACATGGGGGCGCTGCGCCTGCGGTATACCCCGGAGGAGCTGCTGGGCGTGCTGGGCTGCCTGGCAGGGCAGCTGGACCGGCCGGAGCCGGTGTCCCTGCGGGAGCTGACCGACGGCTTTGACTGGTCCCGGGTGCCCCGGACGGACATTCCGGCGGACGGTCTGTCCGATCATACATAGAGAGGGGCGAGGGCGATGCTGAAGCTTCTGTATGCCCGGGCGGGGCAGGACAGCCGCCGGGCGGTGCTCGGGCGGATGGGAGAGAGCTCCGCCCCAAACCGGGTGCTGCTGGTGCCGGAGCAATACTCTCATGAGAGCGAGCGGGCGCTGTGCGCCGCCCTGGGTCCCCGCTCCTGCGCCTGCTGTGAGGTGCTCTCCTTCACCCGCCTGGCCGGACGGCTGAACGATCTGCTGGGGGGCGGCGCGGCCCCTGTGCTGGACAGCGGCGGGCGGATGCTGCTGCTGTACCGGGCCATGCGCCAGGTGGCGGACGCCCTGCGGCTCTACCGCACTCCCTCCCGGAAGCCGGCCTTTCTCACCGGATTGCTGGCCACGCTGGACGAGTGCCGCAGCTATCAGGTGACGCCCCGGGCTCTGATGTCCGCCGGCGAGGCGGCCGGCGGCCGCCAGGGGGACAAGTGGCGGGATATCGGACTGATCTACGCGGCCTATGAGGCCCTGTGCGCCGAGAGCGCGGCGGATCCCCGCAGTCGCCTGGACCGGCTGGCGCAGCAGCTGCGGGAGTGCACCTGGGCGCAGTCGAGGGAGATCTTTCTCCACGGCTTTACCGACTTTACGCCCCAGGAGGAGCAGGTGGTGCTGACGCTGGCCGGGCTCTGTCCGGTGACGGTCTGCCTGAACGGCGGCGAGGGGGAGGACCCTGCGGGGATCTTTGCCTCTGCCCGCCGGGCAGGGCGCCGCCTGAAGGGCGAGCTGCTCCGCCGTGGCGTCCCGGCAGAGGAGGAGACCCTCTCCGGCTGGGAGAAGGCGGTCCCCTCCCTGCGCTTTCTGGAGCAAAATCTGTTCGGTCCCCTGCCGGAGCCCTGGAAGGGACCCTGCGCGGTCCGCCGGGTGGAGGCATCCGACCCCCGCCGGGAGGTGGAGTGGGCCGCCGCCGAGGTACGCAGACTGCTGCGGGGCGGGCTGCGCTGCCGGGACGTCGCCCTGTGCGCCCGCAGGCTGGACCGGTACGGCGAGCTCATCGACAGCGTGTTTGCCCGCTATGGGATCCCGGTGTTCCGTGCGGAGATGGAGGACGTGCTCCAAAAGCCGGTGCTGGCCCTGGTGACCTCCGCCCTGGCCGCTGCGGCACAGGACTATCCCTACGAAGAGCTGTTTCGCTATTTCAAGTCCGGCCTGACCGACCTGACGGAGGACGAGCGGGACAGGCTGGAAAACTATGTGCTCACCTGGGATCTGCGGGGGAGCGCCTGGACCAGGGAGCGGCCCTGGGACATGCACCCCGAGGGCTACGGCCTGCCCTTCACCGAGGAGCAGCGCGCCCGGGTGGCGCAGCTGGACGCCCTGCGCCGCCGGGCCATCGCCCCGCTGGAGGAGCTGCGCCGGGATCCGGACCGCACCGGCCGGGGCCGGGCCCTGGCGGTGTACCGTCTGCTGGAGCGCATCGACCTGCCCCGCAGGCTGGCCGGACGGGTGGCCGCCCTGGAGACCCGGGGAGACCTGAACACCGCCGCCCAGTACCGCCAGCTGTGGAGCATCCTGTCCAGCGCCCTGGAGCAGTGCGCCCTGCTGCTGGGGGACGCCGAGCTGGAGCTGGAGGAGTTCTCCCGGCTGTTCTCTCTGGTGCTCTCCCAGTATGATGTGGGGGCCATTCCGGTGGCGCTGGACCGGGTCACCGTAGGGGAAGCGCCCCGGCTGGCCTTCCGGGAGGTACGGGTGCTCTTCTTCCTGGGGGCGGACAGCGCCTCCGTGCCCGACTGCGCCCCCGCCCCCGGCCTGTTCTCCGACCAGGACCGGGACCTGCTGGCCCTGCAGGAGGTGGAGCTGGCCCCCCGGCAGGAGGACAAGCTCCGCCGGGAATTTTCCATCGCCTATGAGACCTGCGCCATACCGAGAGAGCGGCTGTACCTCAGCTATGCCGCGGCGGACGCCGCGGGAGAGGCGCGGCTGCCCTGCATGCTCTGGCAGCGGCTGGACGCCCTCTTTCCGGAGGAGCCGCCGGTGCGGGCGGGGGAGAGCCGCCTGGCGGCGCCCGCCCCGGCGCTGGAGCTGGCCTGCCGCAGCCCGCGCCTGGCGTCGGCACTGGAGAGTGTGCCCGGGTATGAGGCGCGGACAGCGCGGGTGGTCCGTGCGGCCGTCTGGCGGCGGGGCAGCCTGAGCCCCGCGGGCGTCCGGCTGCTGTACGGGGCCACGGTGGGGATGTCCGCCACCAGGCTGGACCAGCTGAACGCCTGCCACTTCGGCTACTTCATGCGCTTCGGTCTGGATGCGAAGGCCCGGCAGCAGGCCGCCTTCCGGGCGGCGGATTACGGCACCTTTGTCCACGCGGTGCTGGAGGAGGTGCTGGGCCGGGCGAAGGAGGCGGGCGGCGTGGCCGCGCTGGCCCGGCAGGACGCCCTGCGCCGCACCATGGCGGCGGAGGCGGCGGAGCGCTACCAGCGGGAGGTGCTGGCCGGGTTGGAGGGAGAGAGCGCCCGGTTGCGCTGCATGTTCGCGCGCATGAAGGAGACCGCCTTTGCCGTGGTGGACAGCGTCACGGCGGAGCTGGCCGCCTCTGACTTCGAGCCGGTCCGCTTTGAGCTGGGCTTCGGCCGGGGCAAGGAACTGCCGCCGGTGGAGGCGGAAAACGGTGTGCGCCTGAGTCTCACCGGTTTTGTGGACCGGCTGGACCAGTGGGAGCACGACGGAAAGCGCTACCTGCGGGTGGTGGATTACAAGACGGGAAAAAAGAGCTTCGACTTCTCCGATGTGGAGGACGGCCGGGGCCTGCAGATGCTGCTCTACCTCTTTGCCCTGCAGCGGTATGGCGGCGCGGTGCTGGGCCCCGGGGAGATCGTTCCGGCGGGGGTGCTTTACGTGCCCGCCCGCACGCCGGTGCTGGACGGAGAGCGCGCCATGACTGACGAGGCGGTGGAGGCCGGGCGCAGCCGCCTGCTGCGCCGCCAAGGCCTGGTGCTGAATGATGAGGCGGTGCTGGCCGCCATGGAACACACGGAGGGGGCGTACCGTTTTCTGCCCGTGGGAGAGGGGCGCGGCCGGGGCGACTATCTGGTGAGCGGGGAGCAGATGGCGCAGCTGAGCGCCTATATCGACGACGCCCTGCGCGCTGCCGCCGGGGAACTGGCGGGGGGCAACATCGCCGCGGACCCCTACTGGCACGACGGCGAACACAACGCCTGCCGCTGGTGCGACTACCGGACGGCCTGCCACTTTGAGCCGGACTGCGGCGACAGTCTGCGCCGGCGGCGCAGCGTGAGCGCCGGGGAATTCTGGGCCTGGATGGCCCGGCGAAAGGAGGAGTGACCATGGCCTTTGCGCTGACACAGGAGCAGCAGGCCGCCGTGGAGGACCGGGGCGGGACCCTGCTGGTGTCCGCCGCCGCCGGCTCCGGCAAGACCCGCGTGCTGGTGGAGCGGCTTATGGGTTATGTGGAGCAGGGGTACGATATCGACCGCTTCCTGGTCATCACCTTCACCAACGCCGCCGCGGCAGAGCTGCGGGAGCGGATCTCCGCGGCCATTCAGGAGCGGCTGACCCTGCGGCCGGGGGACAGGCACCTGCGGCGCAGCGCCGCCCGGGTCTACCAGGCGCAGATCTGCACCGTGGACGCCTTCTGCCTGAACTTCCTCCGCCAGTGGGGACATCTGGCCGGGCTGGATCCGGACATGCGCGTGTGCGAGGAAGCGGAGCGGGACGAGCTGCGCGCCCAGGCGCTGGAGGAGGTGCTGGAGCGGCGCTATGCCGCCCTCCCGGGGGACACCGGCTTCGCCGCCCTGGTGGACGCCCTGGCCGGGGAGCGGGACGACCGCAGCCTGGAGCAGGCGGTGCTGGAGATCCACGAGAAGGTCCAGGCCAGGGCGGC
>CAKUHW010000016.1 GCA_934659415.1 uncultured Oscillospiraceae bacterium | reverse complement strand
CGAACTTCTTCATCCATGCCTTCTTCACGTTGTTCTTGAACTCCACGCCCAGCGGGCCGTAGTCCCAGCTGTTGGCCAGGCCGCCGTAGATCTCGCTGCCGGGGTAGACAAAGCCCCGGTTCTTGCACAGGTTGACGATCTTGTCCATGGTCTTGTCGCTCTTGTTCATGGTCTTGACTCCTTTCGATGTCTTGGCCCAGGGCAAAAAAACGCCCTGAACCAACTGCTTTGGTTGGCTCAGGGCGAACAGTGAATGTCCGTGGTCCCACCTGAATTCGCGGCTGGCTGCCGCGCGCTCTCGCGGACGCCCCAAAGCGCCCGCTGCCCGGTAACGGAGGTGCCCGGCGGACCATTTCCGGCCCGCGGCTCAAAGGCGCCGCCCTCCGCGCCCTGCCGGGAGCTCGCACCAAGCGCCCCCTCTCTTGAGACAGGTCCTGCGGAAGGCTTCCTTTTCAAAGCCTTTTCTCCCCGCCAGTGTACCATGCCCGGGCCCCACTGTCAAGACGGCGAAACGCCCTTTCGTCCCCGCCCCCGGCGGCCTCCGTAAGGCTTTTTGACAGCGGCGGGGCTGCGCCGGTCAGTTGGAAGAATAGGACTCTTCCGTCTGCGGAAGATCAGACCTCCGGAGCCTTTCTCCTCCGCTTCGGCTCCAGAGAGGCGAGAAAGTCCATGGTGACCTTTCGCCTTTCATCCAGTATGGGATTCCAATATTTCGTATCCCGTTCCTGGATACGGCTGAGCAGGACTTTGAAGCCCTCCGGGAGGAAGAGCTCCTGAAAGGCCTGCTGATAGAGCTTTGTCAGAGACGGCATGTAATACCTCATGGAAAGTTCTCCTCCTTTGCCCAGGCCGGAATATTGTCATAACGGAAGCTCCGAAGCCGTGAAGTAGACTACTCCCTGACCGGCGAGCCTTGGAAACTGAAGCGTCTGTTTACGCCACTCCGCCAAAATCGACGAGGCGTTGACACTGACCTCGATGTGATCCGATTTGCTGAGCCGTTTCAATATCCGGATGGCATAGCTTGTCTCGTATGGCAGTAGATAAAAAGCGCCGACCGACTGAAGTGCGGGTTCATGGTCTGCGGCGAGGGCTTCGGAGAGAGAAATCCCGTACCCGTCAGAAAAGGCTTTGCATATCTCCAGCGTATACGCCTGATAGCTTTGGTTTGCCTTGTCCACATCGCCCCACAGGCTTTCACTTGTATGTAGTTGTATCAACGGTCTGATTTTTTCAACTGTGTTCAAAATATTGCTGCTCATTCTACCACCTATTTAACAAATTGAATTGTGATTCCCAATTTTTCCGCAAACTCGGTGAGTATTTTAAGGCCATATGCGTATTGACTGTTAAAGCTCTGTAATTGCAGCCATTGATATACGCGCAATCCGCCGGTAAACGATTGAATACTGTTATAGTGATTGGTAATCATTTGGTGCAATGTGCCGGCACCGTGAGGAATTTTTACGATGTTTACAGCGTTATGGATCATTTCTGCACCAAACCGTTCTATATTTGAAGAAGTCTGCTGTACGATGTGATGCCATGCCATTCCGTCACCTGCGTTGCCGTTAGCCTTTTTGAATAGCTCAAATGAGGAGTATCCAACTGTTGTAATACCAGCGACTTTGAGCTGGACTCCTACAGCGACCATTGATACGGATGCAGTTGCACTTCCAGTTAAAAATAGACTCGCACCCGCCCCGCCGACCAGACCGGCGGCAGCGCCCAGCCCAACACCCAGGGCGACATCCTGCCAGCGGACCTCTCCATATTTGCTGTAAGACCGGACTGCGCCGATGATGCCGCCGATTGCCGCTCCAATCAGACCTGTGACCACCAGAAATGCGATCTCGCCGTTATAATCCGCATACTTGACCGGGTTGTTCATCCCGTAGACATACAAGTTCCCGCTCTGGCGGATGGCGGAGAGCTGAGGGGCGTAGGAGTAGATATTCAGGCCCAGGCGGTCTTCATATTCGCAGGCGCGCTGGGGGCTGTCGCCGTAGACGCGGTTGGCGGGGGACCAGTGGGGGTCCTGCTGGGTGAAGCGGCCCAGGGCGGGGGAGTAGTAGCGGGCGCGGAGGTAGTAGGTGCCCGCCTCATCGTCCCAGTACTCGCCGCAGTAGCGGAAGGGGTTTTTGCTGAGGCTGGCGATAGAGGCGTTTGGTTCGGCAGAGGTGGTGGAAGCGGCGGAGAAAGGGCTGGCGACGGTGACGGTGGTGTTGCCGAAGGCGTCGTACTCATAGCGTTCGGTCACCCTGCCGCCGGTGCCTGTGAGGGCGGTCACGTCCCCGTGGGCGTTGAAGAGGTAGTAGGACAGGGCGGCGCCCCGCTTCTGGCAGATCAGGTTCGTGCCCCGCAGGTAGACGGCGACGGTATTGCCCGTCGTCTCGGCGATCACATCGGAGCCGTCCAGGAGGAAGTCAGTGTAGACGTCGAAGCCGGCAAGGCCGGAGGAGCCGGCGGCGGTCTTGCCCGTGCGGATGCCCCGGGCGGGGCTGCCGCACGGTCAGCGTTTCAGAATTTCTGCCAGGGCTTCCGGAGCTTCAATCACGTAAGAAAACCGCTTGGGGTCTATTACATTGAAGGGCGTGCTGCGAATTCCGTTGGGATGCTCTTCAAAGCCGGAGATCACTAAACCATTGTCAGTGATTTCTGCGTCCAGAATTATAAAACTCAGACACTGCTTGGGATTGATCTCCTGTGGACGGTAGCTCCTTACGATCTGCATGGTGTCAGTGTTCAGAATGACATGCTTGCCGCGCACACACTCCACAAATACATAAGGACCGGTCAGCCAGAATTGGTGTTCCAGGGTTCCGCCGGAGATTTTGGAGAGCAGTGCGCCGGCCTGAATGTCCAGCATCAGCAGCGCGTAGCCGTACCGCATAACAATCAGATAGTCGCCGATGGGAAAGGCTCTGGTCATCCGGCTGCCGGGCACCTTCCACCGGAACTCTCCCGTGAAAAGGTCATAGGCGGCCACTCCGTGCTGCCAGCTGGTGGAAAACAGAAGCCCGTGGCGCTCCGAAACGGGATAGCCGTATTGCTCGTTATATACAGTGCACTCCAGCGGGATCTCGCTGCGGCGGCCATCCAGAAAGTAGACCCGGCAGTAGCCGTCGAAGCTGCAGAGAATCTTTTCAATCGTGCTGCTGGGGAAGCGCTCCCAAAAACCGTTGTCAATGCGCTCAAGGGTCAGTTTTACTGCCGGTTGATGCATGGTGATCTCTCCTGTTCTGATCAGAAATAGATGGTAAAGCCATATTCCTTGGCCAGCTCCCGGGCTTTGTCCAACACCTGCTGGACCGTTGGATTTTGCACAGTCTGGAAAAAGGCATACCAGGCGCGGTTATATGCGGCGCTCTGGCGGGTATAGCTGTAGCGGGTGGTGCGCCCGGCGGCGTCCGTGCTGGCGGCCAGGGCCTGCAGGCCGTCCGCGTGGGTCACCTCGTACCGCAGGGAGAGCCCCTCCGGCCCGGTCAGGGTCGTCACATGCCCCGTCTCGCTCTCCGCCCCGGAGAGCACAACCGTCCGGCCCAGGGTGTCCGTGATGACGATGCGGGGGTAGCCGTTCTCCACGGAGTGGACCAGGGAGATGGTGTTGTCGTACCGGTCCCGGATGCCGATGAGCCGGCCGTCTGCATCAAAATACTCCCGCCGCCCGTCTGTGCGGGTGAGCCGGTAGTAGGAGGCTGTGCCGCCGGCGCTGAACTCCCCGCACTCCTTCTCCAGGGTCAGGTCCTCCAGGGGGTAGTCCCGCAGGTGGGAGCCCTCACCGTCAAAATTGATCTCCCAGCTGCCCCCGTCCCCCAGGCGGAGGTAGCTGGTGCCGTCTACCTGCTCGATGGAGCTGAAGCGCAGGCTCCACCCGTGCCCCAGACCGTACAGGCCGGTGTCGTGGTCGTTGGGCCGGGAGACGGTCTCAATGGTGTAGTCGCGGGCCTGGTAGTCCTCCACGGCCGCATAGAGGCGGGTCTTCAGGGAGCACCCGTCGTCCGCCACACTGAAGGACTCGCTTCCCTGGTATGCATCCACCAGCCGCTGGGCGTCCATGCGGTACAGGAAGGGACCTATGCTCTCCTCCAGATTTGTGATCGTGATCTCCCGCGCGCCGGACACCGGGAGGTAATGGATCTTCTCCGTGAAATAGTTGGCGTAGTACACCGTCATGCGCGACTCTGTCGCCTTCACGCCGGGCACGGCGGAGCTGGCGCTCTGGGAGTTGTACCGCCGGCCGATCACCAGGTCCAGACCGTTGACCCCGGGCAGCACCAGGTCCTCCGTCTCGTAGACCAGCGCGCCGGAGTTCAGGGCGACCTTCTCGCTCCGGTCCACCTCGTAGAGGTAGGGCGCGCCCAGAAAGCCCGCCTCCTCCGTCCAGCCCTCGGGGGAGGGCGGGGTGACGCTCTGGGGCGGCAGGCTCCCCGCCGGGTCCGACCGGTCTATCACCGTGGGCGGCAGCTGGGCCGTGACCGTGTTGTCCGCCGCCTGGGGGGCCTGGGCGGTCCAGGCCTGGGCGGTCTCCTCCTCCGCGGGGGCGGCGGCATAGGCCGCCGGGCCCAGCGCGCTCCCCAGCGGTTCGCCCGCCAGCTGCGCCAGCAGGATCAGCGACAAAAGCAGACTGACCCATCGGATCGGTTTCCTGTACATGGCGGTTCCTCCCTGTGCTCTCTTCTGTTGACCTGCCCTCTTTCCGGATCTGACCCGCATCCCGCGGGGATTGTGCGTCCTGCATCCATCATACCAGAGAAACCCGGCGGAAACTATGCACATTTCCTACAAACTTTTCCAAAAACTGCTGTTCTCCGGCGGAGACGGGGGCGGCGGCGGTCCGGGGGCGAGGGAGAGAGGGGGAGGTCCTCCGGCAGACTCCACAAAAATCCAGGCCGAAATAATATGAAAGTCAGGAAACTGACTCTTGCATTTGCTTTTGCCCTTTGCTATAATGAAGCGCAGTTTCAAGGACATTTGTCCTTGAACGGTGGATTTTCGGCGGACAATTTCCCTGGAAATACCGGACCCGGGCGCTGTGCCCAACGCGAGACAAAGGAGGATACCAAAATGAAAAAATTTCTTGCAGTTCTGATGGCTGCGGCCATGCTCTTTGCCCTGGCTGCCTGCTCCGGCGGCAGCGAAAAGCCCGGCGGCAGCCAGTCCGCCGGGGACGCCCCCGTGGCCTACGTGCTGGCCGAGAAGGGCGACACCTACTCCCTGGGCCTGGCCAACAACTTCCAGAGCGCCTTTGAGAAGCTGGGCGGCAAGGTGATCATGGAGACCTTCCCCACCAACACCACCAACTTCTCCGACTATCTGCAGAAGGCCCTGGACAACAAGGCCGACGTGATCTTCGCCCCCAACTCCACCACGGTGGCGGCCAACCTGCTGAAGAACGCCCAGGACCTGGGCATCGAGTGCCCGGTCATGGCCGGCGATACCTGGGAGTCCTCCGTCATCCTGGACGGCGCCAAGGGCGCGGACTTCCCCGTGTACTGCTCCACCTTCTTTGATGAGAACGACTCCGCCGGTGCGGCCAAGGAGTTCGTCAGCGGCTTCAAGGCCTGGCTGAACGCCAACCCGGAGTATTTCGACATGAACGGCGGCAACGACATCGTGGCGGCGGTGTCCGCCCTGGGCTTTGACGGCTACAACGTGGCCTTGGCCGCCATCCGCGCCGCCGCGGAGGAGAAGGGGGCCGCCATGACCTCCGTGGACGTGGCCCGGGCCCTGTGGACCCTGAGCTATGACAACGCCGTCACCGGCAAGATCCAGTTCGACGCCACCGGCGACGCCATCAAGGACAGCGCCTACATCAAGAAGGCGGGCGACGGCGCGTTCGAGTTCGTGAAGGTCCAGACCGTGGCCAACGATGCAGCCCCCGCCTCCGCCTTTGACTACGGCTCCGCCTCCGGCGTGGCGCTGGATACGGAGAAGAAGGTCATCACCGTGGGCATCTATGAGCCCACCTCCGGCAACAACGCCGCCGGCGGCAAGCAGGAGGTCCTGGGTGTGCTGTACGCCAACTCCCTGGACAACAAGGTCACCATCGGCGGCGAGGAGTACACTGTGGTCACCTATCTCAGCGACAACGGCTCCCTGGAGGAGAACGCCGTCACCGCCGCCAGCGCCATCGTCTCTCAGGGCGCCATGATCTCTCTGGGGTCTTACGGCTCCGGCGTGTCCATCGCCTCGGCAGACACCTTTGCCGCCGCCGGCGTTCCCGCCATCGGCCTGAGCTGCACCAATACCGCCGTCACCGAGGGACACGACTACTACTTCCGCATCTGCTTCCTGGATCCCTTCCAGGGCTCCGTCATGGCCCAGTTCGCCTGGGACACCATCGCCAAGTAAGACCCGAAATTCCGGAAAGGCTGCGGCAGGGGGGCATCCGCCCCCTTTGCCGCGCTTTTGGAAAGGTTGAATCCTATGAACATCGTCCCCTATCTCGTCCGGGGCCTGGCCACCGGCGGGCAGTTCGCCCTGGTGGCCATCGGCTATACCATGGTATACGGCATCCTGAAGCTCATCAACTTCGCCCACGGCGATATGTTCATGGTGTCGGGCATCATGCTCATCTATCTGGCGGCCAGCTTTCCGTCCATGCCCATCCTGGGATGCGTGGTCATCATGATCGTGCTGACGGTGATTCTGGGGTACCTCATCGAGAAGTGCGCCTACGCGCCCCTGCGGCAGGCCCCCAGAATGTCGTCCATGATCTCGGCCATCGGTGTCAGCTATCTGCTGCAGAACCTGGTGAGCTATATCACCGGCGGCCTGAGCAAGCAGTTTCCGGACATCCCGTTCATCAGCGACAGCGTCCGCCTGTTCGGGGTAAAGGACAAGGTGGCGGTGTTTCTCTCTCCGGTGGCAGCGGTGGTGCTGACGGTGCTGCTGGTGCTGGTGATCAACCACACAAAGTTCGGCATGGCCATGCGGGCGGTGTCCCGGGACTTTGAGACCAGCCGCCTCATGGGCATCAAGATCGACCGGGTCATCTCCATGACCTTTGCCATCGGCGCGTTTCTGGCGGCGGTCGGCGCGGTGCTCTACTTCGCCAAGAACACCGGCATCAACCACCTGGCGGGCTCCACTCCCGGCATCAAGGCCTTTATCGCCGCCGTGGTGGGGGGCATCGGCTCCATCCCCGGGGCGGTGGTGGGTGCGCTCATCATCGGCGTGGTGGAGAGCCTGGCCAAGGCCGTGGGGCTGGCGGACTTCAGCGATGTGATCTCCTTTGCCCTGCTGATCATCATCCTGGTGGTCAAGCCCACGGGCATTTTCGGCGAGAACGTAACGGAGAAGGTGTGAGACCATGACCATGAATACGACCTTCTGGGACCGCTCCAAGCGGACCGTGTGCAACCTGATCCTCGTCGCCGTGCTCTTCGCCCTGATGCTCCTCATCCAGCTGCGGGCCCCGTCCACCTCCATGTGGTTCTCCGTGGTGCGCAAGGTGTGCACCTTCTCCCTGGCCGCCGTGGCCATGAACCTGCTCAACGGCTTTACCGGCCTGTTCTCCCTGGGCCAGGCGGGCTTCATGCTGCTGGGGGCGTACACCTTCGCCATCTTCACCATCCCGGTACAGCTGCGCGCGGCGGTGTTCCGCAACTACGGCGACAGTATCATCAACTTCAGAATGCCCCTGGTGCCCGCCCTCATTCTGGCCGGACTGGCGGCCGCCCTCTTTGCCTTCCTCATCGGCCTGCCGGTGCTGCGGCTGAAAAGCGACTACCTGGCCATCGCCACCCTGGGCTTTGCCGAGATCGTCCGCGGCCTGGTCCAGCTGCAGCAGCTGGGTCCCCTCACCAACGGCCCGGACCCCATCAACAACTTCACCTCTCCCAAGAACATCCTGGTGTACGCGGCCATCGCGGGGGTGTGCATCCTCCTTATTATCCTGCTCATCAACTCCACCTACGGCCGGGCCTTCAAGGCCATCCGGGACGATGAGATCGCCGCGGAGGCCATGGGCATCAACCTGGCCCGGCACAAGCGTATGGCCTTCACCGTCAGCTCCTTTTTCTGCGGCGTGGCGGGGGCCATGCTGGCCATGTGCAACACCAGTGTGTCCTCTGTGTCCTTCACCACCAGCATGACCTATCAGATCCTTCTGGTGGTGGTCATCGGCGGCATCGGCTCCGTGTCGGGCTCCATTCTGGCCGCCTTCATCTACTATGCCAGCAGCGAGTGGTGGCTGAAGTTTCTGGACCTGGAGACCTACACCGCGGCGGGGACCCGGGTGCCCCTGCTGGGACCCGGCTTCCGCATGGTGGTGTTCTCCGTGCTCATCATGATCATCGTGCTCTTCTTCCGCAAGGGCATTATGGGCAGCCGGGAGATCTCCGTGTACGATGAATTCATGTGGATCAAAAAGAAGCTCTGCCGCGGGAAGACTGCCCCGGCGAAAGGCGGTGAGCAGTGATGGAGGAGAAAAAGATCATCCTGAAGGCTGACCACGTCACCATGCAGTTCGGCGGCGTGGTGGCCGTGAACGACCTGGACCTCACCGTGCGGGAGGGGGAGTTGGTGGCCCTCATCGGTCCCAACGGCGCGGGCAAGACCACCGCCTTCAACTGCATCACCGGCGTGTACGAGCCCACCAACGGCGCCATCTGGTTCAACGGGGAGAAGGTCATCGAAAACCACCCCCGGGGCAAGATGAAAAAGCAGTACGCCGGCACCCACGCCGGGGAGTACACCCAGGTCCTCCGCAAGACGCCGGATCAGCTGACCAAGCTGGGCATGGCCCGCACCTTCCAGAATATCCGGCTGTTCAGCTCCATGACGGTGTTTGACAATATCCTTACGGCCAAGCACCTGCGCCGTACCTCCAACCTGTTCACCGCCACCTTCCGCCTGAACTGGCAGGAGGAGAAGCGGATGCGGGAGGAGACCATGGCCCTGCTGGAGGAGCAGGGGCTGGAGCAGCACCGGGACGAGCTGGCGGTGAGCCTGCCCTACGGGCTCCAGCGCCGGCTGGAGATCGCCCGGGCCCTGGCCACCGAGCCCAAGCTGCTGCTGCTGGACGAGCCCGCCGCGGGCATGAATCCCCAGGAGACCCAGGAGCTGGCGGAGTTCATCTGCCAGATCCGGGAGCGGCACAAACTCACCGTGTTCCTCATCGAGCACCACATGGACCTGGTGATGAAGATCTCCGACTACATTTACGTCATCGACTTCGGCAGCAAGATCTCCGAGGGGAGGCCAGAGGCGGTGCAGAACGATCAGCGCGTGATCGACGCGTATCTGGGGGTGGCAGACGATGCTGAGAGTGAGTGAGCTCAAGGTCCGCTACGGCGGCATCGAGGCGGTGAAGGGCATCACCTTTGAGGTGCCCGAGGGGAAGATCGTCACCCTCATCGGGGCCAATGGCGCAGGCAAATCCACCGTCCTGCGCACCGTGGCGGGGCTGGTCAGGCCCTCCGAGGGGCGTATCCACTTCCAGGGGGCGGATATTACCGGTCTGTCCTCCGATAAGATCGTCTCCATGGGTCTGGCCCTGGTGCCGGAGGGCCGCCGGGTGTTTCCCAACCTGACCGTACTGGAAAACCTGAAGATCGGCGCCTACCTCCGCCAGGACAAGGAGAGCATCGAGACCGACCTGAACTGGGTGTACGAGCTGTTTCCCCGGCTGAAGGAGCGCTCCTGGCAGGCGGCGGGCACCCTGTCCGGCGGCGAGCAGCAGATGCTGGCCGTGGGGCGGGCCCTCATGGGCCGGCCCAGGCTCATCATGATGGATGAGCCCTCTCTGGGCCTGGCCCCCCTGGTGGTAAAGGGCATTTTTGAGATCATCCGGGAGATCAACCGCAAGGGGGTCACCGTTCTGCTCATCGAGCAGAACGCCAATATGGCCCTGCAGACCGCGGACGTGGGCTATGTGCTGGAGACCGGCCGGGTCACCCTTACCGGCACCGGCCGGGAGCTGCTGAACAACGCGGCGGTGAAAAAAGCCTATCTGGGTTGACAGAACATAAAAAAGCTGCGCAGGCTTTCTTGCCTGCGCAGCATCTTTTTTGTGTTCACAGCGGCCCCAGGCGGCTGCGGACGAATTTGACAAACACCTCCCGCATGGGGTTGGTGTTGCCGCGGTTCCAGGCCAGACAGGTCTTCACGCTCATGCTCTCCCCGTCCACAGGGATGAAGCGCAGGGCCGCGCCGTGGCGGCTTCTGGCCCGGCTGGACAGCAGGGATACTCCCATTCCCGCACTCACCTGCAGGATGAGAGCGTCCAGATTTTCCACAGTGGAGATGCCGCCG
>CAKUHW010000015.1 GCA_934659415.1 uncultured Oscillospiraceae bacterium | reverse complement strand
TGCAGTTCGGCGCCTTCGTGGAGCTGGCCCCCGGCAAGGACGGCATGGTCCACATCTCCAAGCTGGCCAACCACCGCGTGGAAAAGGTGGAAGATGTGGTGAACATCGGCGATATGATCTGGGTCAAGGTCATCGAGATCGACGAGAAGGGCCGTGTCAATCTGAGCTACAAGGACGCCCTGCGGGAGATCGAGGCCAAGAAGGCCGCCGGCGAGCCCATCAAGTAAATCAGAACATGCAAAGCGCCCGCCGCGGAATGTCCCGCGGCGGGCGCTTTTGTTCCGCGGCGCAGCCCCTCGGCCTTACCCAAAATCATGGCGGGAAGTCCCAATTCCCATGGATTCAAAAACGGAAATGATTTCTTCAATTTTCAAAAAACACTCTGCATCGTTCAGGCTCTCATCATCAAGAATAGATCTGATCTTTTGCAGCGCCTGATAGGCAGAGGACTGCACAATCTCCGCAGCGGATAATTCAAGTCCCGGAAAGGTAACTTCAATCGTCTCGTGCTGCAAGACCTGCGCTAAAATTTCTGCGTATAGTTCCATTTAAACCTCCACAACCAATATGGGGATTATATCCCCTTAATGATGGAGATTATAACCCCCATAATGGCAAATGTCAAAGGGGGTTGGTCCGGGATGATCAAATTTGACCGGCTTTGGTCCGTGATGGCTGAGAAGGGGATATCGACCTACCAGCTCCGGGAGCGGTGCGGCATCGACAGCAAGACCGTCCGCCGCCTGCGCGCCAACGAAAATACCGAAACCAAGACGCTGGATCGGCTCTGCCGGGCACTGGGCTGCCGTCTGGAGAACATTGCAGAATATATTCCGGATGAAGAAGAAAATTAGAACAGCCCGCCGCGGAATGTCCCGCGGCGGGCGCTTCAGTCTGCAGAAAGCACGGACTTCCGGAGGCGATCGCCAAGGTCCGTGCTTTGCGTCGGTTGACAAGGGCACACAGGCTTGCGGGCCGGACTGGGCCTCCGTCTGCTGCGTTATCGTCCTTGCCATACGCCGGTATGCCGGCGTCCTCTGCCTTGCAGACAATGCTCCGGACCGGCCGGCAAGTCCTTCAGAGTTTTCGCGGAGGATAGACGGCGGCTGACGAGGCAGGCGGGCTGTCGCCCGCCAACAAGGATAACGATGTCAGCCGTTGTTTTGCCCCGCGAAAAGCCATGTGTGTCCCTGTCAACTGGCGCTCCCCCTTGTACGCAAAGAGAAAATGCGGTATGATGGGGGCAAAGGAGGCGAGGCGCTTGCAGAGCAGACTCGGCTGCCGGGTCTTTCAGGGCCTGGTGAAGATCGGCAATTACTTTATGGGCTACCGGACGCCCCAGTGCCTGGAGGGGGCGGGGTGCGTGACCCGGCTGCCCGGCCTGGTCCGGGCCCAGGGTGTGGAGCGGGTGCTGGTGGTCACCGGGCGCACCATCACCGCCCGGGGATTGAACCGCGGCCTGCTGAACGCCCTGGAGGCCGCCGGGGTGCAGGCCGTGCTCTTTACAGACCTGGAGCCCAATCCCACCAGCGACAATGTGGAGGCTGGCTATGCCGCCTACCGGGACGGCTGCTGCCAGGCCATCATCGCCTTCGGCGGCGGCTCCCCCATGGACTGCGCCAAGGCCGTAGCCGCCCGGGCGGCCCGCCCGGACAAGACGGTAGCCCAGCTGCAGGGGCTGCTGAAGGTCCGCAGACGGGTCCCCCTGCTGTTTGCGGTGCCCACCACCGCCGGGACCGGCTCGGAGACCACGGTGGCCGCCGTCATCACCGACAGCGCCACTCACCGCAAGGCCGCCATCAATGACCCCGCCCTCATCCCCGCCTGGGCGGTGCTGGACCCGGAGCTGACGGTGGGCCTCTCCCCGTTTCTCACGGCCACCACCGGCATGGATGCCCTGTGCCACGCCGTGGAGGCCTACACCAACCACACCTACAACACCCGTCTGGAGAACGGCCTGGCCCTGCGGGCGGCGGCCCTCATCCATACCTATCTGCCCCTGGCCTGGCAGGACGGCAAGGATCTGACCGCCCGGCAGGAGATGCAGCGGGCGGCCTTTTACGCCGGGCGGGCCTTCACCCGGGGGGGCGTGGGATACGTCCACGCCCTGGGCCACACCCTGGGCGGTCTGTACGGCGTACCTCACGGGCTGGCCATGGCGGTGATCCTGCCCCATGTGATGCGCCGGTACGGCGCCGCCGCCCACCGCCGCCTGGCGGAGCTGGCCGCCGCCTGCGGCCTGCCCGGAAGCAGCGAGCAGGAGCGGGCGGAGGCCTTCCTCCGCTGGATCGAAGACCAGAACCGGGCCATGGACCTGCCGGACCGGCTGGACATGATCCGGGATGAGGATGTGGAGCAGATCGTCGCCTGGGCCATGCAGGAGGGCAACCCCCTGTACCCGGTGCCCGCCGTCTGGGGCCGGGAGGACTTTCTGGCGGTCCTCCGGGACCTGCGGGGCTGAGCGCGGAGGCGTTTATGAAAAGGTTGTTTCTCTTCTTTGCCGCCCTCAGCCTGCTGCTGTGCAGCTGCGGCGGGAACGGCGCGCCGCTGCCCTCGGAACCGGATGGTCCCGCAGGCCCGGTGCAGCCCCTGGAAACGGGCTCTCCCGTCCCCGGTGACGTGGGCGCGGTGCTGGCCGCCCTGGATACCGCCGCGGATGACGCGCTGGCCTACGCCCTGGACGGGGGCGGGAGCGCAGAGGACATGCTGGCCCTCTCTCAGGTGTTTTACGGCAGCTTCACCCGCGCAGGGGCTGAAGAGGCGCTGTTTCTCTTCCGTTGGAAGACCCGCCCGCTCCACGGCGCGGGGTACGACCGGACGCTGGCGGCGGTGTGGGACCTGGCAGAGGGCGCCCTGCTGGCCCAGCGCACCTTCCGGGGGGACCGGGTCACGGTGCAGGCTCTCCCCGGGGCGGAGGACGGGCGCTGCCGGGTCTTCGTCCTGTGCGACACGCAGGGGGCGGGGGTCTGGGTTCAGACCCAGGAGCTCCTGCTGGCGGGCCGGGACGGCTGGAGCGCCCAGGGCCTGGGCAGCGCATGGTGGCGCCCGTACCGGTATGACCCCGAGGCGTCCACCGAGACCTTCTCCTACTGCGTGCCGGGCCATGAGCCGGAGGAGTTTCTGGTGTTCTCCGTCTCCGGCAGAATGGCAGAGGACAGCAGCATGACCTACACCCTGACAGAGGCCGGAACTCTGCGGTGGTACGGGGCGTTCCGCTTCGAGTCCGCCGCGGAGGGCACCTGAAAAAAGCAGCAACAGGCCCCCGGCGGTTATGGACCGCCGGGGACCTGTCCAGTTCGTTCAACCTTTGATGAGCCGGCGTCTGCCGGTCAGCGGTGGGTCTTCACCACCGCCACCCCATCCAGGACCAGCTGGCCCTGGGCGTTTTTCATGGCGGTGCGCAGACGCAGACGCCGCCGGGGCAGCTTATCCAGCACCGTGACCTCCACGGTGACCGTCTCCTCCAGGTAGACGGGACGATAGAACTCATAGGTCTGGGAGCAGTAGATGGTGCCCCAGCCGGGCAGCTTCTGCCCGATGAGCACGGAGACAAAGGCGGCCAAGTGCACCGCGTGGGCGATGCGCCTGCCGAACACCGTGCGCGCGGCGGCCTCGTCGCTGACATGGAAGGAGTCCGTGTCGCCGATCAGGGCGGAGAAGCGGTCCACGATGTCCGCCGTGACCTGCCACTCCCCCGCCGCCCGGTCCCCCACATGAATGTCCGCGTAGGGGATACAGCAGGGTTCAGCCATGCCAGGGCCCCCACTGGATGCAGGTGGACGCCCAGGAGTAGCCCGTCCCGGCGGACACGGTGACGATAAGGTCCCCATCGTGCAGGCGGCCGCACTTCAGGCCCTGCTCGATGGCCAGGTAGCAGTCGGCCGACTGGCAGTGGCCGTACTCGTCCAGCAGGAAGCTGTTCTCCTCGCTCAGCCCGAAGTGGGCCAGCAGCCCCGCCAGCATGGATTTTTTCATGCAGATAGGCGCCACAAAGCCCACATCGGCCCCCGTGCGGCCGCTGCGCTCCACCGCCTGATCCATGACCTTGAGGAAGTTGCCCAGGGTGATGGGGTCCAGGCGCTTTTTCATGTCGGGCAGGTCGCGCACCCGCAGGAAGCGGTCCTCATAGGTCATGGCATCGAATTTGTCCCGGTTGACGCAGCCGATGCCCGGCACAGAGACATCGCAGGCAAACTGCCCGTCCACGATCATGCAGGTCTCCAGAATGACGTTGCGGCCCAGGTCGCGCTCCAGCACGGCAGCTGCGGCCCCGTCGCCGAAGTTGAACATAAAGCGGCTGTCGCTGTCGGCGTAGTTGATGAGGTCTCCCTCCTTGGAGGAGGATACCACCAGCACCCGCCGCAGGCTCTCATCCTGGAGCATCATGGCCTTCAGGACCTTGAGGGCGTACACCCCCGCGGAGCACAGGGAGTGGAGCTCAAAGGCCACGGCGTTTTTCGCTCCCAGCTCCCAGGCGATTTTGGCGGCGCAGTTGAACATATAATAATCCTTGTATTCGCTCCCGCAGTAGACCACCATGTCCAGCTCCTCCGGGGCCAGGCCGTCCAGCGCCCGGCGGGCAGCCTTCACCCCCATGGCGGAAACGGTATCCTCCGGTCCCGCCCGGTGGACCTGCCGGATGCCGAATTTCTCCCGGATGACCGGCTCCGGAATGCCGGAGGCCCGGGCGATCCAGGCGCTGTCCCGGATCTGCGCGGGGACATAGGAGCCGATGCTGCGGATCCCTACGTGGTGTTCTGCCATGTTCAGTCCTCCGCTTCTCCGTAAGCCTTCTGAATCTCGTGTACCACGATCTTGCCTACGTTATTCTTTGGAATGTCGTCCACAAAGGTGACGTATTTGGGAATCTTGTACCGGGCGAGCTTTCCGTTCAGCGCGGCCAGGATGCCCGCCTTGTCGATGGTCATGCCCGGCTTCAGCGAGACCACTGCCTTGCCCACCTCGCCCCACTTCTCATCGGGCACACCGATGACGCACACCTCCCGCACCGGCTCGATCTCATAGATGGCGCTCTCGATCTCCGCGGGGAACACGTTCTCGCCGCCGGAGATGTACATATTCTTCTTGCGGCCCACGATGTAGTAGTAGCCGTCCTCATCCACGGTGGCCATGTCCCCGCTGTGGACCCAGCCGTCCACCAGGGTGCGGTCCGTCTCGGCCTGGTTGCCCCAATAGCCCTTGAAGACGATAGGGCCGCTCCAGAGCAGCTCGCCGGGCTCGTTGGGTCGGGTGACCTCCCGCCCGTCGTCGTCCACCAGCTTGACCTGGGCAAGGTAGAAGGGCTTGCCCACGGAGGCATACTTCTCCTCGATGACCTTCTGGGGGACGAACTGCGGCGGCGTGGACAGGTTGTTGGGCCCCGCCTCGGTCATGCCGTAGCCCAGCACGAACTTGACGCCCTTGTCCCAGAACTGCTGCATGATGTTCACCGGCGTGGGGGCGGCGCCCGCCATGACCCACCTCAGGCTGGACAGATCCGCTGCGGCAAACTCCGGCCGCTCCACCATCATGCGGAAAATGGTGGCTGCGCCGAACAGATAGGTCAGCTTCTCCCGCTGCACCAGCTCAATGGTCTTTCCCGGGTCATAGGCGCGGGCAAGATAGACCGTGCCGCCCGCATGGAGCAGCGGCAGGGTGAGCAGGTTCCAGCCGCCGGTGTGGAACAGGGGGAGGAGGATCAGGGCCTTGTCGTCATACCGCAGGCCCCAGGTGCAGATCTCGCTGAAGGAATTGAAGATCTCTCCCTTGTGGGTGATCAGTCCGCCCTTGGGCAGGCCCGTGGTGCCGCCGGTGTGGATGATGAGGTGGGTGTCCTCCAGCTCCAGTGTGGGGCAGGACACGGCGGTATCGTCGCCGCCCGCCAGCAGCTCGTCATACACGGCGTGGCCCAGGGGATCGTCTTCGGCGTCCAGGCAGATAAACTGCTCCAGCGCGCCCATCTCCGCCAGAGCGCGGACGTTTCCGGCGTAGATGCCCTCATAGACCAGCACCTTGGGCTGCTCGTTGGCCATGAGCTGTCCCAGCTCCTCCGGGGAGAGACGGGCGTTGTAAGGCACCAGGATGGCTCCCAGCTTGCCCGTGGCAAAGTAGCCGTCGATAAGCTCCACGCGGCTGCGGCTGAGGAAGGCCACCCGGTCGCCCTTTTCAATGCCATAGCGCGTGCGCAGCAGGTTGGCCAGAATATTGGCCCGGCGGTCCAGGTCGCCGTAGGTATACTTCTTCTCTGTATCCACGTCCACCACGGCCACGCTGTCTGCGCTCAGCCGGGCGCGAAAATAGGAATAGTTGCCGATCCAACCGTTATCCATGGAACAAGTCTTCCTTTCAATGCCCGGAGACTTCCTCCGGGGCAGATTTCAGTGCGCCTGCGTCCGTCTTTTGCCGGAGCCGGCCCGGACGCACCGGGCCGGCTCCGACGGACGCTCAGAGATCCAGGACCGCCTTGCTGGCGGCGTTCAGTTTGGGCTTGGTGAAGAGGGATACGATGACCGTGAGCGCCACGGCCACAGCGGAGGTGATGAAGTAGGCGGGCAGCGCGGAGGGGTATTTGAAGTTCGTGATCAGGGGCAGCAGGTTGAACACGAAGGAATAGCAGATGCCCACCAGGGCGCCGGGGGTGGTGCAGCGGTCCCACAGCAGGCCGACCACGAACACGGGGAAGGTGGCGCTGACCAGGGTGCCCCAGCCGAAGGTGCCCAGCAGGGCCACCATCTCGGAGGAGAAGATGGACACGACAATGGCGATGGCCCCCAGGATGAACATGAACACGCGGGAGACCTTGATCTGCTTTTCAGGGGCGATGCGGATGCCCAGGGCGCTGGGCAGGTCCTTGGACAGCAGCGTGGAGGAAGAGGAGAGGAACATGGAGGCGGAGGACAGAGCCGCAGCCAGAATGGCGGCGTACACCAGCAGCTGTGCCCAGATGCCCAGATGGTCCGCAAAGGCGTAGATGGCCTGGTCGTTGGAGGCCAGAGGATCGATCTTGCCGGTGGCGACCAGGTAGAGGGCGCCGTAAGCTCCCACGACGGCCAGGAAGCCGACGATGGTGTGGGTGACGGCGGTGACCAGACCGGCCTTGGGCAGGTCGCGGGGGTTCTTCACCGCGTACATCCGGGTCAGGACCTGGGGCTGGCCCACGCAGCCCAGGATGGGGATGAGCATCCACGTCAGGGAAATACCGCCGGGGAAGGTGCCCCACGCATCCAGCAGACCGGCGCCCAGGGTCTTGGTCACGCCGTTGGCGCCGGTGACCTCCGGCACGGCGGAGACCGCCTTCAGCACGTTGCCGAACCCGCCGGTGACCGCAAAGAAGGCGATGATGAGGATGAGGGAGGCGAACACCATGATAAAGCCCTGGAACGCCTGGGACAGCAGGCCGCCCACCTCGCCGGACAGAGCGGTGTACACGGTGAGCAGGCCGAAGATGATGATGCCGCAGACGATGGGGGGAATGTCGATCAGGTTGGCGATGAGGGCGGTGCCCGCGGAGATCTGCGCCGCCAGATAGCCCACGCAGCCCAGGCAGATCACCAGAGACATGAGGGCCTTGATGACCCGGTTGTTGTTAAAGCGGATGTCGCAGATATCGCCCAGGCTGGAGATGGGCGCCACCTCGGCCATGGCACGCATCTTCTTGCCGAGGATGATGTAGCTCATGGCAAAGGCCGCGCCGGAAAGCATCCAGAAGGTCATGGCGTTGCCCGTGCCGTAGATGATGCCGGGCACGCCCACCATGGCAAAGGCGGAGGCAATGCCGGCCATGGAGGACAGTCCCACCGCCACGGGGCCGAACATGGCGGTGCCGCCGAAGTAGGCCTGGGCCGTGGTGGCCTTCTTCTTGGCCCAGATGCCGATGCCGAAGGAGACCACGATCATCAGGATGGAAAAGCTGAGAATCAGAATAATTGTACCAGCGCCCATTATTTTACGCCCTCCTTGATCGTTTTCGCCTTTTCACAGAAGGCGTCCCAGTCCTTTTGAGAAAGCCACTCATCCTGGAAGAGGTAGAACCCCAGGTTCAGGGTGAGCTGGCCACCGATCCAGTACAGGAAAATGGTGGGTGCGAAGGAAGGATGTAAGCCGAGGATGGTGAAGGTGGGCGTGGTGCCGGCAAAGAGATCTCCCCAGTAGCCGGAAAGGATAAAGCTGACCACCCAGAGGACGGCCCAGACCAGCATGGGGTAGACAAGAAACTTTTTGGAGACCTTGCCGCCCTTGGCCACACCCAGAATACAATGCAGGAACATGAGCACGACGCCCAGACACATGCCGATGACAAAGTGGCCCGTCGTCCCCAGCGCGATGATCACGATCCACAGCGCAGCGATCAGGATCCAAATCAGTGTACCGTGCTTTTTGATATCCATAGTCTCACTCCCTATTCAAATTACGGTTTGCTGCGAATTTGTCTCTCTCTCTTCCTCTCCCCTCCCAACGGCGAAAAAATTCGAATAATGAAACATGAATCACCAGTCATCTTATGGTTAAAATAACACATGCAAGCCGCGGCGTCAACCTCTTTCTTGTCGAACTCATCCAATTTGTGCGTTTAGACAATTCCAGCCCCGTCTTTTTGTTGGAAAACACGGCCGCGATCCCCCGGGGCGAGACGGCGGATTGCGGCAGAAAAAGGCCGCGCAGAGCCGGAAAAGCTCCGGCGCCGCGCGGCTCAGTCCAGCAAAGGGGATCCTTTGGGGCAGGTTCGCAGGGCCTGTCCCCGGTCCCGGCGGGGCATCAGGTAAACATCCCGTGCTCCAGCACCTTCATGACCTCGTCCACCAGGTAGTCGATGCCGTGCTCCTGCTTGAGCACCACACCGTTGAGGGCGACAAAGTTGGAGATGCCCATCAGTATGTAGCTGAGCACCGCCGGGTCGATGTCCCGCACCTCGCCGGCGGCCTGGGCCGCCTCCAGCCCTCGGACGTAGAACCGGGAAAAGGTGGCGTAGAAGTCGTAAAACAGCGACTTGTCGATGTAGAGGGACTCCCAGATGATGTTGAAGATGGCCTTATCCTCCAGGGCGTACTCAAAAAAGCTGCGGATACCCAGCCGCTCCGCCTCCCGCCGGCTGGTGCAGCCCTCAATGGCCCGGGCCGCGCGGGCGCGCACCCGCCGCCCATACTCCACCAGCAGATAGCGGTATACGCTGAGCTTGCTGTCGAAATAGATATAGAAGGTCCCGCTGCCCACCCCGGCACGCCGGGTAATATCGGAGACGGAGCCGCCATGGAAGCCCTTCTCGTAGAATACGGCCGCCGCCGCGTCGATGAGCTTCTCCAGCGTGGCCGCGCCGCGCTTGGTCTTCGGTTGGATCACATAGTCTGGCATAGGCTTCCTCATGCTTCCGGGACCGGCACGCCCGTGGCCTCCGGTCCGAATTTTTTGTCCACTATTTCATTATATAGTTTTTGGTGAAAAAGTGCAAGCACAAGCGTCGATTTTCGCCCCCCCGTCCCAAAAAATTTGCCGCCCTGCAAAAAAACCGGTTGACAGGCGGCGGCAGATGTGGTATTTATAAACATGAATAATGGCTCATGTTTCAACAGTCTCGACAGTCTGAATGTTTGTCGGGAGGAATGATCATGCGTTTGCAGGGAAAGGTAGCCGTGGTGACCGGCGGAGCACGGGGACTGGGCGGCTGCATGTGCCGGCTCTTCGCCCGGGAGGGCGCGGCGGTGGCCGCCGTGGACCTGGGTGAGATGACCTATCAGGAGGAGGGGGTAGCGTACTATCCCCTGAACGTTACGGACACAGAGGGCTGCCGCAGGTTTTATGAGGAGATTCTGGCCAGATACGGCCGGATCGACATCCTCGTCAACAATGCGGGCATCACCCGTGATGCCATGACCGCAAAGATGACCGATGAGATGTGGGACGCGGTCCTCGCCGTAAATCTGAAGGGCGTGTTCAATCTGACCCGCCACATCGGACCCCACATGGCGGAACAGGGCGGCGGCGCCATCTTGAACATCTCCTCCGTGGTGGGGGAGTACGGCAATATCGGCCAGGCGAACTACGCCGCCGCCAAGGCCGGGCTCATCGGCCTGACCAAGACCTGGGCGAAGGAGTTCGCCCGCAAGGGTGCGGCCGTCCGCGTCAACTGCATCGCCCCCGGGTACACCATGACCGATATGCTGAAAACGGTGCCCCAGGCGCTGCTGGACAAATTCGCCGCCATGACCATGCTGGGCCGGCTGGGCCAGCCGGAGGAGATCGCAAAGGCCGCGCTGTTCCTGGTCAGCGACGACGCCTCCTATGTGACCGGGCAGGTCCTGTCGGTCAACGGCGGCATGCGGCTGTAAGCGGCGCCGCCCAGACTGCGGTCTGACGCTTCTTTCGTTTTGAGTACACTGAAAAGGGGCCGGCATTCCGACGGGAATGCCGGCCCCTCAGTTTTTG
>CAKUHW010000014.1 GCA_934659415.1 uncultured Oscillospiraceae bacterium | reverse complement strand
GACGGGTCTCGTCGGTGGCGTACAGGTCGCCGGAGGTGGTCATGTTGATGATGATATCGCAGTCGGGGTGATTGGCGCGCAGCAGCTTCACGGTCTCGGCGAACTTGTTCTTGTCCATGGTGCCGTTGCCGTTGTCGTCACGCATATGGAGGTGGGCCATGGCGGCGCCGGCCTTCCAGCAGTCATACACGTCCTCGGCGATCTCGGCGGGGGTCATGGGGACGTTGGGGTTGTTCTCCTTCTTGGGCCAGGCACCGGTGGGGGCCACGGTGATGATGCACTTGTTCTTCAGATCAGACATGGTATACATTCCTTTCGAGTGAAATAACCCAGAGTACGCAGGCGCATATGCGCCTGCGTATTCCGGTAAAACGTCCTGTGCCTGCGGACCCGGCTATGCGCACAGGCCACGGCAGCGCAGACGCTGCTGATTACTTATCGTTGCGGTGGAACAGGCGCTGCATATACTCCACGCCGCTGTCGCCGTGGCCGGTCTCATCGGCGTAGCCGGTGCCGCCGTACTTGTAGGTGCGGTCGGGCACGCTCTTGTCCAGCAGGTCCTCGTCGATCTCGGCAACGCAGCGGGCCATGGAGCCATCGCCCATGTACCAGCGCAGGGGGAAGCAGTTGAAGCGGAAGGGCACGCCGGCGGGGATCTTGTCCAGGTCGCCGCCCAGGTTCTCAACGCCCACGATGCCGTGGCCCAGCATCTCCTTGTGGCAGGGCTCCCAGGTGCCCCAGACGCCGATCTCCTCGAGCTCGCCGAACTTCTCCATGTAGGCCTTCTCGCCGTGGATGCGGATATACTCGAACTTATCGAACTCGGCATAGGCCTCCTCGCCGAACAGCTTCTTGTACTCCTCGGTGATGGGGTAGCCGGTGGCGCCCAGCAGGTTCATGCGGGTCATGCCGTTGTTGCCCATGGCGGTGTGCAGGGGGTGATCCAGAGCCTGGCCGTCCATGGCCACGCACTTCAGACCGTACTTCACGAACCACTTGCCGGCGTCAATGCCGGTACCGGCGGCATAGTGATAGTAAGCCTTGGAGTCGTCGAACAGGCGGTGCATACCGGTGTTCAGACAGAGGACCTTGCCCTTCAGGGTGGTGGGGTCAACGTTGTACTTCTTGCAGGCGGCGTCCAGGTGCTTGTCGGTGATCAGGCCCCAGGGCTCGATGTCGATCTTCAGCACGATGGCCTCGCCGGTGTAGGCGTCTACGGGCATCTCATGAGTGTAGCGGGCGCGGCGGCCGTCAAACTCATACTCCATGACGTGACGGGGAGCGTCGCAGTGGGTGCCGGTGTGCATGGTGCAGGTGATCTTCTGGGTCAGCACGCCGCCCTTGGCCATGGTGTGGGTGTTGTCGATGTTGGGCTTGTCAAAGTAGGGCCAGCGGGGGATCTCAGCGCCGAAGGGGTGAGTCAGGTCAACAAAAACAGTCTTTCCCATGATAAGTTACCTCCATATGAATTGTGGTTTTATTGGTTCTCCCTGCGGCGGCAGCGCCGCCGCAGGGGAGCTTACACGCCGCGCGGCCTTGGCCGCGGAAGGGGAGAGAGGCGCTCAGGCCTTCTTCTGCTTGGCGATGTAATCGATCAGGTACTCGCGCAGGCCGGTGTTGGACGCGGCGATCTGCTCGGGAGTCCACTCCTGCCAGCCCTTACCGGTCTTGAAGCCGTTGTCGCCCCGGGCCAGCATCTCGGCCAGGCACTTGGAGGGCTCGTGGTTGTCGGCCAGGTGGGGCAGGATATAGTCGTGGATGTTCTTGGTCAGCTGGATGCTCACCAGGTCGGAGTTCTCCATGGGTCCCATGACGGGCCAGCGCAGGCCGGGGCCGTACTTGCAGGCGTCGTCCACGGTCTTGGCGTCGGCAATGCCGTTTTCCACCATGTAGAAGGCCTCACGCCACAGGGCGTGCTGCAGACGGTTGGCCACGAAGCCGGGCACATCCTTCTTGCAGTAGACGGGCTTCTTGCCGCAGCTGGTCATCAGCTCCATGGTCTCGTCGATGACCCACTCCTCGGTCTTGTCGGACTTGATGACCTCCACCAGGGGGATCAGATGGCCGGGGTTCCAGAAATGGGCGCCCACCACGCGCTCGGGGTGCTTGCACTTGGAGCCGATCTCGGTGGAGCTCATCACGGAGGAGTTGGTGGCCAGGATGCACTTGTCGGAGCAGTAGTTCTCGATTTCGCAGAACAGCTGCTGCTTGGTCTCCATGACCTCGGGATAGCACTCGATCACAAAGTCGGCGTTGGTGTAGGCCTCAGCGTCGTCGGTGACGAAGTGGATGCGGCTGAGGATGGCCTTCTTCTCCTCCTCGGTGGCCGCGCCCCGGGCGATCATGATGTCCAGGTTGTTCTCGATGGGGACCCAGCGGTCGTCCTTCAGGGAACGGGTCTTGAGCATCACGTGCAGGTCGGGGTTGGAGGCGAACACCTGGGCGAGGGCGTTGCCCATCATGCCGGCGCCCACCACTACAACATTCTTAATGTTCATGCTGTCTTCTCCTTGCAGGCCGGGCTGCTTACACGGTCAGGTAGCCGCCGGAGCAGTCGCAGTTGGAGCCGGTGATGAAGTCGGAAGCGGCGGAGGACAGGAACAGAGCGTAGCCAACGAAGTCGGCGGGCTCGCCCAGACGGCCGATGGGCTCGCGGTTCAGGAAGTTCTTGTACACGGCGGACTCGGGATCGAACATCCACTCGGTCAGGTCGGAGCGGAACACGGTGGGGCAGATGGAGTTGACGTTGATGTGATACTTGGCGGACAGATCGCAGGCCAGGCAGGAGACCATCAGGTCGGCGCCGCCCTTGGAGGTGCAGTAGCCGGTGTAGCCGGCCATGCCGCGCTTGGAGCGCTGAGAGGTCACGATGACCATCTTGCCGCGCTTGGTGTTGTCGGCCTCGTACTGCTTGACCATCTGGTGGGCAACGTACTTGGTGACGATGTAGACGCTCTTGCAGTCGGCGTCCATGATGTACTGCCAGTCGGCAACGGACTGATCCAGCACGTTCTGGGGCTTGTTGAAGCCATGGGCCACGGCCAGGATGTCGATGGCGCCGTACTTGGCGACAGCGGCGTCGATGAGGGCCTGCACGTCCTCCTCCTTGGCGGGGTCGGCCACGGCGTAGGCGCAGTCGATGCCCTCGGCCTTGAACTCGTCCTCCAGGGCCTTCAGCTTCTTATCGTTGCGGCCGGTCATGAAGACCTTGGCGCCGGCGTAGCCGTAGGCCTTGGCCAGAACGCAGCCCAGAGCGCCGGTGGCGCCGGTGACCAGAGCGACCTTGTCCTTGACGGAGAACATATCGTTTACAAAGCTTTTCTCAACGGGTACCATAATGGATTACCTCCTAATGAAATTATGATCCGGGGACAGGGCTCAGGCGGGGTAGTTGATGATGACCAGCATCTTGGCGGGCTTGTCGGTCTCATTCTTCAGCAGCCGGCCCTCATTGGGGGGGAAGGAGATGGACTGCATGGGACCCACGACGTACTTGTTGCCGTCCTTGTCGGTCACGGTCATCTCGCCCTCGAGCACGAAATAGACCTTCTCCAGGGGGTTGTCATCATAGGCCCAGTCGGCGCCGCCGCCCGGCTCAAACTCAGAAATGCCGATCCAGAACTTGGTCGCGCCGGTCTCGTCCTTGCCGTGGTAACGCTTGCAGGTGACGCCGAAGTGGCCAGCGGGGAAGTAGGGCTCGAGCTCTTCGTAAGTTCTCTTGATCATGATAAAACTTCCTTTCCTGAATGTACTGCGAGGCCCGGCGCAGCCGGAACCTCTGGTTGAGGTTTACTCTGCCTATATAATAAGGTTCTTTTCTTATATGTGCAATACCGATAATGTTGTAAGTGACCAACCGGCAGGTAAGCGGTTACAAAAAGGTAAGTACACTTTTTCGTGCAAAAAGCGAAAATACTTTAGCACGGTTTTGTGGAATGCGCTTGTCCAAGATGGCAAAAAGCACAAAAATATTTTGAAAAATTCTACATATATTGTAAGAAAAGCGCCCGCGGAGACAGACTCTTGAAAACTTCGGGGAGTTGTGGTAACATTACCATGATTTGAAGTGGCTCCGGCCGTAAAAATTCAGAGGAAACAGGTGAGCACATGGCCCGCGACGAGGAAAAGCAGTCAATGAACCCCTACCACTATATCCAGCAGTGTATCGGCGGCAAGTGGAAAATGACGATCCTCCATGAGATCGACACCTTCGGCTCGATCCGCTTCAACTATGCCGTGCGTGTGCTGCCGCTGTCGGAAAAGGTGCTCAGCCAGCAGCTGAAGGAGCTGGTGAACGACGGCCTGGTGCGCCGCATTGCCTATGACGTGGTCCCGCCTAAGGTCTCTTACGAGTTGACTGACGCGGGCAAGCGCCTGATGCCGGCGCTGGACTCCCTCTATATCTGGAGCGTGCGCCGGATGGACGAGCTGGATATGCCCATTGACCCCGACGCCTTTGTGGTGCACAAGTCCAAAAAGTACATGGACGCACTCCAGGATGTGATGGAGGACTACGAGGTCCCCGAGACCGAGGTGCGGGATTACAAGGCCAGGGGCTGAAAAAATGCTTGCAATCGCGGTCTGGCTGTGCTATGATGGGCCGTGACTTCTATAGGGGCATTGTGCCCGTTTGCCGCGTATATCAAACATCTACAATTACCGAAAGGATCGATCTGCCATGTCTACCCCCCTGATCATTCTGTCCATCGTCTACTTCATTCTCTCCCTGGCGCTGATCGCCATCGTCATGCTCCAGTCCGGCAAGAGCGCCGGCCTGTCCGGCGCCATCGGCGGCGGGGCCGACACCTTTCTGTCCAAGAACAAGGCCAGGTCCGCCGATGCCCGCATGGCCAAGATGACCAAGTGGGTGGCCATCGTCTTCATGGTCGTCACGCTGGTGATCTGCTTCCTGGTGTAAGGCCGGAATTTTGTAATCCGTAATGAAAAGCCCCCCTCCGCCGCGGCGGAGGGGGGCTTTTTTCTGGCTGGCAAAAATTTTATTGCCAGTCTCGCCGCGGCTCGCGGCGAACTCTGCGAGGCTTTTTTGACAGTCCCGGCAAGGGCTCTGCCCTCGCCGCCTTTCGGGCCGGCGCAGCCTGCGCCGGCTGCGCCCCGCTCTGCTTCGGGCGGCTCAGTTGGCCTGCTCCAGCTGCCGGCGCTGGAACTGCATCTGGTACAGGGCGTAGTAGTGGCCGTGCTGCTCCAGCAGCTGCTGGTGGGTCCCCTGCTCCAAAATCTCTCCATGGGAGAGATAGATGATGTTGTCCGCGTGCTGGATGGTGGACAGGCGGTGGGCCACGATGAGCAGCGTGCCCATGCCCATGAGCTTCTCCAGGGAGTCCTGGATAAGGACCTCGGTCTCGGTGTCGATATTGGCGGTGGCCTCGTCCAGGATCATGACCTCGGGGTGGTGGATGATGGTGCGGGCGAAGGAGATGAGCTGGCGCTGACCGGCGGAGAAGTTGTTGCCCCGCTCCCGTACCTCCTCGTCCAGGCCGTGGGGCAGCCTGGCGATGAGCTTATCCGTGTTCACGCAGCGGCAGGCATCCATAACGGCCTCGTCGCTGACCCCCTCCATCCGCAGCAGAATATTGCTGCGCACGGTGCCGGAAAAGAGGAACACGTCCTGCAGCATCTGGCCGAAATGCCGCCGCAGGGAGGCGAGCTTGATGGTGCGGATGTCCCTGCCGTCGATGAGGATCTGCCCCCGCTGGATGTCATAGTTGCGGCAGATGAGGGCGAGAATGGTGGTCTTGCCGGAGCCGGTGGCTCCCACGAAGGCTGCGGTCTGCCCTGCATGGATGGTGAAGGACACATCCTTCAGCACCCAGTCCTCCCCCTCGTAGGCAAACCACACATGGCGGAACTCGATGTTGCCCTCCACATGCTCCAGTTCCACGGCGTCCGGTGCATCGGTCACGGTGGGCTGCATGTCGAACACGGAGAAGATCTTCTCCGCCGAGGCGAAGGCCGACTGGAGCCAGTTGAACTGCTCGGCAAGGCTCTGGATGGGGTTGAAGAACTTGGAGATATACATATAGAATGTGACTACCACGCCGCCGGTGATGGGCTGGCCCAGGAACTCCACGTCCCGGATGACGCCCCGGCCGCCCAGATAGAGCAGGCAGAGCACGGAGCTGATATACAGCATGTACACCATGGGGCGGAAGATACCGAACACAAAGATCTGCCGCTGCTTGGCCTTGCCCAGCAGGCGGTTCTTCTCCTCAAATTCCGCCTGCTTCTGCGTCTCCCGGTTGAAGATCTGAATGACCTTCATGCCCGAGAGATTTTCCGACAGGAAGGTGTTGATGGCGGTGGTGCCGTCCTTCACCTTGCGGTAGGTCTTGCGGGAGAACTTGCGGAAGATCAGGGTGAAGAGCACGATGAAGGGTACGAAGCACAGCACCATCAGCGTGAGCATATAGTTCAGGCACAGCATGGCTCCCAGCACGCCGAGGATGACAAAGCAGTTGCGGATCAGTCCCACCAGAATGTTGGTGAACACCATGGAGATGGCCCCCGTGTCGTTGGTGACGCGGGTGACCAGCTTGCCCACGGGAATGTGGTTGAGCTGCTCGTGGGAGAGGGACTCGATGTGGGCAAACAGGGACTCCCGCAGGTCGGTGAGGATCTTCATGCCCGTGCGCTGCAGCACGATGGCCTGCACATAGCTGCACAGCTGCGACACCACCAGAATGGAGGCGTACACCGCCACCATGGCCAGCAGGCGGGGCATGGGAAAGTCGTTTTTGATCATCTCCTCAATGCGGCCGATGAGCAGGGGAGACGCGATGTCATAGGCCACCGACACCAGCATGAAGACCAGCGCCAGGGCGAAGTTCTTCCCGTAAGGCCTTGCGTATACGGCCAGGCGGCGGATGATCTCCCCATCCTTCATGTTCCGTTCGAAGCCGATGGCCTCCTTTTTGTCCTGAATGGACAGATAGGCGACCAGAAAGGCGATGGAGAACGCGCCGATAATGCCGCCCACCACCAGCAGGGGAAAATACTCATACACGGTCCTTCACCTCCCCGCTTCCGTTTTCGTCGTCCAGCTTCTGCAGCTCCACCATGGTGCGGTAGCCCGGGCAGCGCGCACAGAGCTCGGCATGGGTGCCCACGTCCACCACGGTCCCCTCGTCCATGTATACCACCTTATCCATCTGCTCCACGGTGGAGATCCGGTGGGCGATGAGAATGGTGGTCTTGCCCTCCCGGAGGGTGCGCAGGTTGGACAGGATCTGCCTTTCCGTGCTCACATCCACGGCGGATACGGAGTCGTCCAGAATGAGGATGGGGGCGTTCTTCATCAGCGCCCGGGCGATGGAGATGCGCTGCTTCTGCCCGCCGGAGACGGTGACCCCACGCTCACCCAGCAGGGTGTCATACCCGTTGGGGAATTCCACGATGTTGTCGTGTACGCCCGCCAGCTCCGCCGCCCGGCGGATCTCCTCCGGCTCGGCGCGATCGGAGGCAAAGGCGATGTTGCGGGAAATGGTGTCGCTGAACAGGAAATTGTCCTGGGGCACATAGGCCGCGCAGGCGCGCACCGTGCGGATGGGGATGGTGTTCACGTCCCGGCCGTCCAGGAACAGGGCGCCGTCGGGCACATTGTGGGTGCGCAGGATCAGGTCCACCAGGGTGGTCTTGCCGCTGCCCACCCGGCCCACGATGCCCACCCGCTCCCCCGCGGCGATGTCCAGGGTCACATGGCTCAGGGCGTCGTACTGGGCGCCGGGATAGCGGAAGGTCAGGTCCCGAAAGGAGATGGCCCCGGTGAGAGGCGGGCAGTCGGTCACCCGGGGACCGTCCGCCACATCGACCTCCGCCTCCAGCAGCCTGCCGATGCGCGCCAGGGACGCCTTGCCCCGGGAACGCATCTCGATGAGCTGGGCCACCGCCATCACCGGCCATACGATGGCGGTGAAGTAGCCGATGAACTCCACCAGCTGGCCGGCGTTGAACACCTTCTCGTGGACCAGCCAGCCGCCGTAGCCCAGAATGATGCAGATGACGGCCTCCACCAGAAGGGTGATGCAGATCTCCAGCAGAACCGCCAGGCGGGTGTAGGCCACGTTGGTGTCCTCGTTCTCCTTGTTCAGCTTGCGGAAGGCCAGCAGCTCCCTGGACTCCTTTACGAAGGCCTTGATGACCGCAATGCCGGAGAAGGCCTCCTGGGCAAAATCGGACAGGGCGGAGTAGGCCGCCTGGCGGCGGTCCCAGCGCAGCTCCATGTATTTGCCCACAATGGCTGCCGCCGCCATGAGCAGAGCCATGGGAATCAGGCACAGCAGGGTGAGCTTCCAGTTCATCCGCCCCATCTTCACCACGGACAGCGCGCCCAGAAACAGCGCGTCGCAGAACATGAGGATGCCGGAGCCGAAGCAGTCCTGCACCGTCTCCAGGTCGTTGGTGAACAGGGCCATCAGGTCCCCCACCTTATTGACCTGATAGTACTGCTGGGACAGGTCCTTGCAGCGGTCGAACATCCGGCGGCGCAGATCGGTCTCCACCCGGATGCCGGAGCCGAAAAAGCAGATACGCCAGACAAAGCGGCCCGCCACCATGGACAAAATCACCACGATCAGCGGCAGGCAGATCTGCCGGAGCAGGAAGTCCATGTCAAAGGGCAGCAGCACGCCGTCCACCGCAACACTGCCGTTGTTGATGCCGTTGATCACCATCTGGTACAGCCGGGGCACCACCAGCTGCACGTAGTCCACGATCACCAGCGCCAGAATGCCCACCAGCAGTGCGGGGGCATAGCGCAGATAGTAGCGGTTGATGTGCCTGCCGAACAGCACGGCGCTCACCTCTCCTTCTCAATAAACATGCGTTCGAGTATCATAGCACAGCCGGCCGCGATTGGCAAGAAGTTTTTTCCCCGGCCGGTCCGGAGCGGTCAGGCGGCTCAAAATCACACATAAGTACAAAAAATACGGGAAAAGTACTATGCTGCTTTCCTAGCACAAGGCGCTCTTTGCCGAGATGGAGAAACTCGGGATCGGCGGCCGGCTGCATATGTGCGGCAACACGGAAGCTCTTCTGGCGGACAGCAGCACCTGCGGCGCTTACATTGTGGACATCGACCACGCCACCGACTTCCGCAAGGCCCTGGCCGCAGCGGGGGACCGGTGCGTGCTCAACGGCAACATCGACCCCGTGGCCGATGTGCTCAGCTGCGACGCCGCCCACACCCGGGAGGCCATTCTGCGCTGCGCCCGGGAGGCCGAGGGGCACCGGGCCATGTTCATGCCGGGGTGCGAGCTGCCCACGGCCACGCCCCTGGAGAACGTCAAGGCCATCGCCCGGGCCCTGGCCGAGCTGGGGGCCCGGCCGTAAAGCCCCGAAACCGTATAAAACAGAAATGGAGGCTGCGGTCCGATGACCGCAGCCTCCATGTTTGCGCTGTTTGCGTTCAGCCCAGCAGCTGCTCCAGCTCCGCCTTGGGGCGCAGGCCCACCAGGGTGTCGGCAAGGGCGCCGTCCCGGAAGACCATCACCGTGGGGATGCTGTTGATGCCGAAGCGGCGGGCCAGCTCCGGCTGCTCGTCCACGTTGACCTTGCCCACCTTGGCCCGGCCCTCGTACTCCAGGGCCAGCTCGGCCACGGCGGGGGCCAGCATCCGGCAGGGACCGCACCACTCCGCCCAGAAATCCACCAGCACGGGCACGGAGGACCCGGTCACCTCCTGCTCAAAATTGTCCTCAGTCAATACGATCTCAGCCATAATAAGATAGCTCCTTTCCATTTATAGCGTGGGGGGATTATAGTATGTCCAGTTTCAGGCCGTCTGCCGCCGGGAGCGGAGGATCCGGGGCAGGACCTTCAGCAGCACGGTGCCGAGGCCCCAGCAGGCCGCCCCCTCACCGAGGATAAAGGTGACGGAGTTGAAGGCCCACACCCGCCAGAAGGCGCCGCCCAGTCCGCCTACCTCGGCCCAGGCCCAGATGACGGGGAGAATCAGCCAGTTGACCGCCACCGGAGGCAGGGCTGCCAGATACCATTTTGGCATCTTCGCGGTGAGCCAGGCTGCCAGGGCGGTGGCCAGAGTGCCGAAGATGATATCCACCGGCCCGTAGGGAGAGAGCAGGTTGGTGATCAGGCACCCCACCGCCAGGCCGGGGGCCGCGGCGGGGAAGAGAAAGGGCAGCACGGTGAGCGCCTCGGCAAAGCGGATCTGCACGGGGCCGAAGGTCAGGCCGAACAGATCCCCGAAATAGCCCAGCACCGCATACAGCGCCGCCACCACGGCGGCCAGGGTCAGGTCACGGACAGTCCATTTGCGCAGCATAAAAAAACCTCCATTTTTCGTATTTAGAGTGCCTGCGCAGGCACAGCAGCGGAGGTTCCTTCCAGAGACTGTGCGCATACGTCTCTGCGGCTGCCGCTCCGCTGGTTGGACCGGACATGGAAACCGGTCGCAGGCATTGTAGCAC
>CAKUHW010000013.1 GCA_934659415.1 uncultured Oscillospiraceae bacterium | reverse complement strand
CCCACTTCTGCTCGGCGGAGCGGCAGTACCGCACGCCGTTGGAGTACGGCTGCCAGCGGCCGCCCACCGCCCAGTGGACCGCCACCGGGGCCGGGGCTGTGGTGCTGGAGCGCGGTCCCGGCCTGCACGGCCCCGCCGTCACCTGCGTCACTGTGGGGCGGGTGCGGGACCGGGGGGTGAAGGATGCCAACAATATGGGGGCCGCCATGGCCCCCGCCGCCTACGACACCCTCCGCGCCCACTTTGCCGACACCGGCCGCTCCCCTGATTGGTACGACCTGATCCTCACCGGAGACCTGGGGCAGCTGGGGCACGAGATCGTCACGGAGCTGTTTGCCGCGGACGGGGTGACCCTGACCAACTATCAGGACTGCGGTCTGCTCCTCTTCGACCGGGAGAGCCAGGACGTCCACTGCGGCGGCTCCGGCTGCGGCTGCTCCGCCGCCGTGCTCACCGCCCTGCTGCTGCCGGGTCTGCTGGCCGGGCGGTGGCGGCGCATCCTCTTCTGTCCAACGGGGGCGCTTCTCTCCCCAACCTCCTCCCTGCAGGGGGAGTCCATCCCCGGGGTATGCCACGCGGTGGTCCTCGAGGGAGAGGAGGTGATCTGAATGGATTACGTCAAGGCGTTTCTGGCCGGCGGACTGCTGTGCGCCGTCGGTCAGGTGCTCATCGACCGCACCTCCCTTACCCCCGCCCGCATCCTCACCACCTATGTGGTGGCCGGGGTGGTCCTGGGGGGCTGCGGGATCTACCAGTATGCCGTGGACTGGGCGGGCGCCGGAGCCACGGTGCCTCTCACCGGCTTCGGGTACGCCCTGGCCCGGGGCGTGAAGCAGGCGGTGGCAGAGCGGGGCTGGCTGGGAGCCTTTACCGGCGGTCTCACCGCCACGGCGGGCGGCGTGGCGGCGGCCATCTTCTTCGGCCTGCTCACCGCCCTGCTCTTCCGCGCCCGGCCAAAAAAATAGCGCCCCGGCGGGGCGCTTCGGGCCAGCTTCCCTTACACAGGGAAACTTAAGGGCTTCTCCTGTCGTCCCCTCTTGTGCAAAGGGGGGACGACAGCGCCCTTTGCTGGCGGGGGGGATTGTCACCGGGGCAAAGGCAGGCAACCATGGTGACAACCCCTCAGTCAGCTTCGCTGCCAGCTCCCCTTGCACAGGGGAGCTTAAGGGCCTAAGGGCACCGCGCACCCGTAGGGCAAGGGCTCTGCCCTTGCCGAGTCCGGCAGTCAGTGACGGGCGAATGATATCCGCCCGCTTCACAGGGTCTCTTGCCCTATCTGTAGGGGCCGCTGTCTCAGCGGCCCGCGGCGCGGCCGGGCGGTCCGTCCCTCAGTAATTGCTGTTGGGCGTCCGAAGCAGGATATACTCCGGCTCCAGCGTCTTCAGCAGCTCGCCGTCGCTGCCGTAGGTGGTGATCGTGCGGTCCGCACCGTTCTCATCCCGCTCCACGGTCAGAACGCCGATGAGGGCGTCCCCTTCCCAGGCGAGGTAAGCGTCCACCCACCGGCTGGGGTCATCTTTTTTCTGGTACTCAATGTGCGCAGCAGCGAGGTTCCCCCACTGCCCCACCGGGCACACCCAAAATTCTCCTCCCTGACCCTGCGCTCTTCTCATGTCCGGGAGCATGGCATCCACCTGATCGGTCAGATCGGACAGGTCGCCCACAGTGCCGTCGGACAGGTCCAGCCAGGCCACGGTGCGCCCGCCGCTGAAATAGCACCGGTCCCCCACAATGGCGGTGAGCCGGGGCGTACCGTATTGTGTCAGAGACTGGATATATTTTTCCGGGATCGGGATGGGCTGCCCCCAGGCCGCCGTGCCGTTGAACAGGCCACCCCGATAACACAGGAACCAGCCCCCGTCCCGGTCGTCCAGGCAGAGCACCACCATCCGGAACACACCCTTCTCCAGACTGGAGGAGAGCAGGACCGTCTCGCGCGTCCCCTCGGGCTTGGGCACCTCCGGCAGCCGGACGATCTCCCCGCTGTCGGAGAGGATGACGGTCTGAAGCCCTGCCATGGTATGGCCTTTGCCGCGGCTCTGGCCGATATTCAGGCGCTTTATCTGCACGTCCGGCTGCAGCGGCTTATAGTCCGTGCCGTCCCGGGTGGTGAGGAAGGCCGTATTTCCGTCCCACACGGGCAGGTCCCAGGCCACCTGCGAACTCTTCTCCCCCTCCGGCGCGGACAGCAGACGCTCCGCCCACTGGATGATGTCCCCTGTCTTCAGGACCCACAGGACGCTGCCCACCGTGGCCTCCTCCGGCCGGTAGATGAGCAGCGGCATGGTCTCCTCCACGCCGCCATCGCAGCGGTACGGGTCCTGCTCCGGGTCGTAGTCCTCCGAGATATGGCCGCTCATCCGGCTGTCGTCATAGCCGTCCCGCAGAATTCGGTATGTACCGGCCTCGAGGAGCAGAAAATGCGGGATACCGTAGCCCATCTCGTACTCCGCCGGTGCGTCCGGCCCCGTGAAGTTGTATCCCAGCTGTACGGACTCGTAGACCGTTGCGGAGACCGTGCCGTCCTGCCCGGAGGGCTCTGTCTCCCGGACCTCCGCCGTGGTCTCCGCGGAGACGATGTAGATCCCGTCCTCCTCCCAGTAGGCCAGCAGCGCCGCGGCCCGCTCGGCGGCATCGGCAAGCAGCCGCTCCTCCGCGGGCGCATCGCCCTCGGTCTCTCCGTTGAGAAGTCCGTTTCGGTAGGCAAAGTAGTCCTCCACAGCGCCCTCCAGCCCGCTCTTCTCCGCCCCGGGAGAGGCGGTCGACACGTCCGGCGGGGTGCTCTCCCCCGCTACGGGAGAGGGCGTGACCGCGGGCAGGGTGGAGAAGTCCGGCTCCTTCTCGCCGCCGGTGCAGGCGGCGAGGAAGATCAGCGCCAGCGCGGCGGCAAGGGCGATCCATTTCTTCACAAAAACCATCCTTTCCTTTTGTGGTACCTGATAGAGTGTCCTGCGGGCGGAAACAATCCCTCAGTCAGCGCTGCGCGCCAGCCACGGGGCCCGCGGCAAGGGCAGAGCCCTTGCCCTACGGTCTCAGAGCCCTGCGGCCCGCCTGTTTCTGCCCGGCACGCCGCTGTGGGTAGGAGGGCAGGCCGAAGTTTTGCTGCACCCCAAAGCTCCCTTGTGCAAAGGGAGCTGGCGCGGCGGAGCCGTGACTGAGGGATTGTCCGCCATGGCTGCCCGCCTCTGCCACGGTAACAATCCCCCCAGCCAGCAAAGGGCGCTGGCGTCCCCCCCTTTACACAAGGGGGGTATGGGTCTGGCAGGAACCTATGGCCGCTGCGCACCCGTAGGGCAAGGGCTCTGCCCTTGCCGCGCCCTTGGCTCTCCCTCTGGGAGAGCTGTCACCGCAGGTGACTGAGAGGGCCCTGCGGCCTTTTGACCGGGCATTGCCCTCTGTTCGCCCTCTCCGTCCTCGCTGCGCTCGGCCACCTCTCCCAGAGGGAGAGGCAAGGCCCGCACGCACGGTGCGCCAAAAGCGGGGCAGAGCCTCTGCCCTTGCCGCGGGCCGGTCAGTTCACAGAGATATCGTACACGATCTCGTCCGCGTGGGACCGGAACAGATCGTCAATATAATTCTGCACATAGGTCTGTATCTCGGCCGGTTGGTTCATTTTCGTAAATTCTATCCCGTGGGCCTCGCAGTACTCCCGGCCCACTGCGTCCTTCAGGTTCTGGCGGGAGAGCGTTCTGGGCAGCAGCTCGGCCAATGTGTCAAAATACTCCTCCACAGTGATTTCCATATATGCGCAGTATTCATCGATATCCTCTGTTCCACCCCAGTTCTCATAGTAGGATGTCTTGATGGCCTCCATCGCCTCGTCCACCTCCTCCTGAGTGGCGGCGCAGCCCCGGGCTGCCGCCTCCTCATAGAGAATAGTATTCTTCAGCAGCAGGTCGATGACCTCCCGGTCCCCTGTCCCTGCATTGCCGGCTTCTGCCGTATCTCCGGAGAGAAAGTTCAGCTGCCGCAGGTAATCGTCCACCGTCGAGCGGGTGATCTCGTAGTCTTTGTAGCGGGCCAACACCTCGCCGCCCAGATCCTCCTGCCGGAACGGATGCTCCGGAGTCGTCCGCAGCTGGGCCACGGCGGCCACACCGCCGACGGCCGCAAGGCACACCAGTACGATCAGCAGCACCTTGATCTTTTTCATGCTGAGCCCTCCTCTCATACGATCTGCTCCCCCGGGCCTTCCCTGCCCGGCCCGCTCATTCGATGGGCACGTCCCAGTCGGCGTCCTCCAGCCAGGCCAGCAGCGCCCGGCCCAGGCTGTCGTCGGTCACCAGCTCGCCGCCCTCCAGGGAGGCGGTGACCTGGGTCCGAAGCTCCACATCGCTCGACAGGCCCTCTGCCATCTGGTCCTGGACAATGATCCCCGCCTCAAAGCGGACCCCCCGGTCCGTTATGACGTGCTCCGTGCGGTCGGCAAAGGCGCCCACCGACATCGGCCCGGCCGTGGGCGCACCGCTCGCATCGAACCACGCGGCCCGGGCGGAGGGATTGCGGATCTCCACGGTCCAGCTCTGTTCCCCGTCTGTCAGGGTGCACTGCCAGCCGTCGGCAAGGGTCAGCGCCAGCGAGTGCAGCATGGCGGACGCCTCCCGCCAGGTCCCGTCCTCCAGTTTGACGCAGCGCAGGGGCACCCAGCCGTAGCGCGCGGCGATGTCGATACACACCAGCACCTCGTCCCGGCCGTCTCCGTCCAGGTCCGCGGCGGACAGGCGGCAGGTGCTCTCGTCAAGCTCCCCCATGCCCGTAAAGTCCATCACCTTTTCTCCGTCCGCCCAGAGGGAGGCGGCGGTGGCATGTTCATCAAAGCCGCCCAACAGGAGACTCTCCTGCTCGCCGTCCCCGTCCACGTCGGCAAGGACCCGCAGGTGCTCCGGCACGTCCGGCGGGGTGATCTCCTCCGTCACAGGAGAGGGCGTGACCGCGGGCAGGGTGGTGAAGTCGGGCTCCTTCTCTCCGCCGGTGCAGGCGGCGAGAAAGATCAGCGCCAGTGCGGCGGCAAGGGCGATTTTTCTTTTCATAAAGCAGCCTTCCTTTCCCGGTGTAGCCGCCCGCCGCTGCGGGCGGGACCGGCAAGCCAGAGGTTTTGCCAATCCCCCTTGTGTAAAGGGGGGAGGACAAGTTACAATTTGAAGTGCAACAATGAAGCTCAAGGGCGCTGGTACATTTCCCCAGTTCAGTCTACCTTATCACAGCAAAAAAGTCAATCCATGACAATTGAGCCGACTGCAAACAGCTGACCGTCCCGGTTTTGCCATTAGACACAGTGTCATGCAAGTTTCCTCCCCATCGGACTCACCTCCCGCTTTTTCTCCGCACACAGTCATCCGCAGTATGCAGTCACCGACGTAGGCCCGAAGGGTTCGCCGTTGATGGTGCCGCTCACGGTGAGGGTATAGGTATAGCCCGCGGTCACTTCCTTCGTTTTCTCAATGGCCACCACAGAAGTTCCGCTGCCGTACCAGGTGCCGCAGCGGGTGCCGCCGTAGCGCAGGGATAACGTTACAGAGATTTCATCGCCAATGCTGGAAACCATGACGTAGCATTTTGCTGTAGTTCCATCAAAAGTCAGTTCTGGCCTAACGGTATTGCTGTACGGCTGGAACTGTGCTGCACTGGAGAATGCGCTGAGGCTCAACGCCAAAGCCATAACCAATGCAATTGCAATAGTCATCCGCTTCTTCAAATAAATCACCTCCTTTCTCGTTCTAATAAATAAAGGGCGAAGGATGCGATTTTCGGACACTAACTTTTGAAATATTTTTTATTTTGGCGAAATAAACAATTTTAGTTCGCTTGCTATGTGCAAAACATCCGCTTCGTCAAGTCTGGAGTTTATGTATATCAAAACTCCAAGATCTTCTCGCACCCAAGCCAAAGTACTGGCCGGGCTGGCTTCCGTTCCAGGGTAAAAATATCCAACAACCCCATTGACTTCTACAGAGATTCCCGGTTCATCAACGTTTCCAATCGTCATATTGGTGCTTTCCGACATTAAACAGTACGAAAGGACAAATACATCGGTTTTCGATCCTGGCAGGCCATAAATTGCATCGCAGGAAATTTCAGAATGGTGCAGGTACGTCTGTTCATATCCTTCCGGAATCCACGTCAGTTCAAACTCCGGTAAAACCTTCGCTTCTTCCTGCCCGGTAAAGCGGTAGACGATGCTGTTCTCATACACCTCCCGGAACCAGCGGAGCACCGCGGCGCGGGCATTATCGTCCACGGCCAGCCACGTGCCGAGGGCGATCAGCGTGGCCAGGAAGACCGCCGCCGCCCGCCGCAGGGCAGGGTGTCCGGTTCTTTTCCTTTCGGCCCGCGTCTGCTCGTACAGTCGGCGGATGGTCTGCCCGAATTCCGGCGGAAAGGCGTGGGGGCAGTCCTCCCCGGCCGGGATGGAGTCCAGCATCGAGCGGCGGACGGCCGCCGCAGCCTCCCGCAGCGCGGCATCGGTGAATGTGATCTTACCCAAAGACCTCGCCCTCCTTTTCCAGTTCTCCGGCCAGGGCCTCCTTGGCCCGCCAGATCAGCTTCTGCACGCTGGCGCGCTTCATGCCGAGGATGTCCGCCAGCTCTCCCGTGGAATAGCCGCAGTCAAAGCGCAGGAGCAGCACCTCCCGGTACCGGGCGGGCAGCCGGGCCAGGGCGTCCTGCAGACCGTGGTCGCCGGGGGGCGGGATCTCCAGCCCCGGCAGCCGCCCGTCCTCGTACGCCGCGGCGTACTTCCGCCTGCCGCGGAGAATGTCCAGCGCTTTTCTCTCTGTTATAATAACGATGTAAGCACGGGTTTTCGGACACTCGAGGTCAGAAATTTTTTCAAAATTATCGATCAGCGACACAAACGCCTGGTGCACGGCGTCCTCCGCATCGTGGGGATCGCCCAGAATGCGCTGTGCCACATAGTACATCTGATTTTTATACCGGTGATAGAGACGCTCGAACCTGTCCCGGTCGGCGGCGGTCTCGATCATTTGCAGATAGATGATCATGGCGGAGCCTCCTTGTCCCCCTACTATACCGCAGGCAGGAAATAATGTCCAGAGCGGACCGTCCCCGCCGGGCGCAGGGCAAAAAACCCCCTGCCTCTGTTTTACCAGACGCAGGGACGGCTCGGTTTGTTCCGTTGTGGGGACCGGCGGGCAGGGGCTACGGCAATAAGCACCGGGCCAAGCCTTCCCCCTGCGGGGGAAGGTGCCGAGCGGATGCGAGGCGGATGAGGGGGAACAATGGCTGCAAGACCCGCTCAGTCACCTGCGGTGACAGCGCTCCCAAGGGGAGAGCCAAGGGCTGCGGGTTATTGCCGGGCCTCTTGTTCCACTGTAGGGGCCGATGTCCTCATCGGCCCGCGTTCTTTTTCGCCTTGGCAACAACCCCTCAGGCGCTTCGCGCCAGCTCCCCTTACACAGGGGAGCTTAAGGGCAAAGACCCTTTGGCCCGCCTGTTTTTGCCCAGCCAGGCGCTTGGGGTAGGCCATTTGTTTCTGCCAGACCTATAACCCCCCTTGTGTAAAGGGGGGACGACAGCGCCCTTTGCTGGCGGGGGGGATTGTCACCGGGGCAAAGGCAGGCAACCATGGCAACAACCCCCTCAGTCAGCTTCGCTGCCAGCTCCCCTTGTACAGGGGCGCTTGGGGAAGCGGCCCTGTGGTCCGCCTTACCCGCGGCGGCGGTCACGGCGTCCGCCCCAGGCCGGCGAATTCCGCGCCGGTGCGGCGGGCCAGGGCCATGACCAGGGAGAGGCCCTCCCGGCTGAGACCGGAGTCCACAATGACCACCTGCCCCCGCCAGAGCCCGCTGCGCCGCAGCCACAGCAGGGCGCGCACCGTCTGCTCCACGCCGTCGCCGTCTCCCGACGCCAGCACCTGGGCCCGCACCGGGCACCGCCCGGGCAGCAGCAGCCAGCCCCCGGCCAGCCACACCAGACAGGCCATGCCCAGCACGGCCAGCACCGCCAAGATCTCCGTCATCTCCACCGCCTCCTGCCCCAGCCTATGCCGGAGGGTGCGGCGCGGTCACCGGTTGAAGCAGACCAGCCTTGCCCCGCCGGGCTCCGCGGCGATGGCGGTATAAGTACCCTGGGCAAAGAACCACCCCGGCTTGAGCAGCTGGCTGCGGTCCGCCAGACCCAGCAGCTCCAGAATGAGGGTGAGGGAGCCGTTGTGGGCCACCAGAAGGGTGTCCTCTCCCCGGTCCAGCACCCCCCGCAGGCAGCGCTCCACCCGGGCGGTCATCTCCGCCGGGGACTCGCCCCCCGGCGGGCACAGGCTCCACCAGTCCTCCAGATAGGTGCGCAGCTGCACAGGGAAGCGCGCCTCCATCTCCTCCCAGCTGAGGCCCTCCAGCGCCCCGATGTCCTGCTCCCGCAGGTCGGGGGCGGGCTCGATGGGCACGTCCCGCCCTGCCAGGCAGATACGCGCCGTCTCCCAGGCCCGGGACAGGTCGCTGGCCAGGCAGCGGGAGAAGGCCACCTCCCGCAGCTTTTCCCCCGCCCGGGCCGCCTGCTCCCGCCCCAGAGGGGTGAGGGGGTAGTCGGTCTGTCCGTGGAAGCTTTTGAGTACGTTGCCCTCGGACTGGCCGTGGCGCACCAGATACAGCATCATACCGCGCCCCCTTACAGCAGGTTGGCCACGCCGTAGGTGATCACGCTCACCGCCAGCCCGGCGGCCACCACCCCGGCCACCATGGAGGGCATGGCCCTGCGCAGGCGCATATCCAGAAAGGCCGCCGCCAGGGCCCCCGTCCAGGCCCCGGTCCCCGGCAGGGGGATGGCCACAAAGATGGCAAGGCCCAGGTACTGGTACTTCTGCACCTTCTGGCCCTTCAGATGGGCCTTGGCCTCCAGCCGGTCGATCATGCCGCCGAAGCGGGGCAGCCTGCGGCGCATCCACTGGAAGATACGCCGGATGTATACGATGATGAAGGGCACCGGCAGCAGGTTGCCGATCACGGCGGCCAGCAGGGCCAGCCACACGGGCAGCCCGGCGGCCACTCCGAAGGGGATACCCCCCCGCAGCTCGATCACCGGCACCATGGACACCAGCAGCGTCAGCAGGAACTCCCCCGCCTGGGTGTCGGTCAGCCACTGCATGAGATTCATAGGCTGTCTTTCTCTCCTTCCGCGCCCCCACGGCGCATTGTCACTTCGCCCAGCCCCGGCTGCGGCGCACCGCCTCGTCCCAGTCCGCCAGCAGCTTCTCCCGTCGGGCGGGGGCCATGTCCGGGCGGAAGGTGGTGTCGCAGGCCCAGAGGGCGCGGATCTCGTCCAGCCCGCTCCACACGCCGGTGGCCAGACCCGCCAGATAGGCGGCCCCCAGGGCGGTGGTCTCCCGGATGGCGGGGCGGCGGACCTCCCGGTCGATGATGTCCGCCTGGAACTGCATGAGGAACCGGTCCCGGCTGGCCCCGCCGTCCGCCTTCAGGGAGGTGAGGGGCAGACCGGTATCGGCCTCCATGGCCTTCACCAGCCCCGCCACCTGGTAGGCGATGGACTCCTGGGCCGCCCGGATGATGTGCTCCCGCCGGGTGCCCCGGGTGATGCCCACGATGCAGCCCCGGGCGTACATATCCCAGTAGGGGGCCCCCAGGCCGGTAAAGGCGGGCACCAGATAGACCCCGCCGTTGTCGCTGACCTTCTGGGCGTAGTACTCCGCGTCCCGGCTGTCGGTGAAAAAGCGCAGCTCGTCCCGCAGCCACTGGATCACGGCCCCGCCCACAAACACCGAGCCCTCCAGTGCGTACTGCACGCCGCCGTTCAGACCCACCGCCACGGTGGTGATCAGGCCGTTGCGGCTGACGCAGGGCTCGTCGCCGGTGTTCATCAGCAGGAAGCAGCCGGTGCCGTAGGTGTTCTTCGCGTCCCCGGGGGAGAAGCAGCCCTGGCCGAACAGGGCGGCCTGCTGGTCCCCGGCGATGCCGGCGATGGGCACCCGCCCCCCGGGCAGCTCCGCCCAGCCGTAGATCTCGCTGGAGGAGCATACCTCCGGCAGGATGCAGCGGGGGATGTCCAGAGCCTTGAGCAGGGTGTCGTCCCAGTCCAGCTTATGGATGTCGTACAGCATGGTGCGGCTGGCGTTGGTCACGTCCGTCACGTGCACCGCGCCCCCCGTGAGCTTCCACACCAGCCAGGTGTCCACCGTGCCGAACAGCAGCTTGCCCTGTTCCGCCCGCGCCCGGGCCCCCTCCACATGGTCCAGGATCCACTTGATCTTGGTGGCGGAGAAATAGGCGTCCGGCACCAGACCGGTGACGGCGCGGATGTGGTCCCCCAGGCCGTCGGCCAGCAGACCGTCCACAATATTCGCCGTGCGGCGGCACTGCCAGACGATGGCGTTGCAGATGGGCCTGCCGGTGTCCTTGTCCCAGATCACCGTGGTCTCCCGCTGGTTGGTGATGCCGATGGCCGCAATGTCCCCCACGTCCACCCCGCTCTGGGC
>CAKUHW010000012.1 GCA_934659415.1 uncultured Oscillospiraceae bacterium | reverse complement strand
TCTTTTCACTGTCTCTCATGGAGGGAGCATATCACATGTGCGCCGGGGCCGTTTGAAAGTTCTTTGCAGTTTGCCGCTGCAGATCACACCTTGGCGGCCTTATACTCCTTGATCGCCTCCGCCAGCATGGGGCCGACCTTGAACAGGTCGCCGGTGATGCCGTAGGTGGCAACGTCGAAGATGGGGGCAGAGCCGTTCTTGTTCACGGCGATGATGCACTCGGAGTCCTGCATACCGGCCAGGTGCTGAATGGCGCCGGAAATACCCAGAGCCACATAGATCTTGGGGTGGACGGTCTTGCCGGTCTGGCCTACCTGGTGGTCGGCGCTGATGAGGCCGGCATCCACCACAGCACGGGAGGCGCCTACCACGCCGCCCAGCACATCGGCCAGCTCCTCCGCGATCTCAATACCGCGCTTGGGGTCGGCGCTGATGCCGCGGCCCACGGCCACGACCACGTCGGCGCCGATCAGATCCACCAGCTTCTTGGCGGACTTCTTGATCTCCAGAACATCCACATGGATGTCGGAGGCATCCAGCTTCACGTCTACCTTCTCCAGGACAGTCCTGGCGGCATGGGCTTCGTCAAAGGCCTGGGTCTGCATCACGCCGGGGCGGACCGTGGACATCTGGGGGCGATAGCTGGGGCAGACGATGGTCGCCATCAGGTGGCCGCCGAAGGCGGGGCGGGTCATCTTCAGGTTGCGGTTATCCTCGAAGGGGGTGTTGTCCACATCGATGGTGGAGGTGGTCTTCAGGAAAGCCTTGTACTTCTCCACGTCCACATCCAGGTGGGTGCAGTCGGCGGTCAGGCCGGTCTTCAGACGGGCGGAAACTCGGGGGCCAAGGTCGCGGCCGATGTTGGTGGCCCCGATGAGGAACACCTCGGGCTTCTTCTCCTCCACCAGGTCGCAGATGACCTTGGTGTAGGCATCGGTGGTGTAGTCCTTCAGCAGGGGATGGTCGCAGACAAAGACGCGGTCCGCGCCGTAGCCGCCCAGAGCCTTGGCATAGGTCTCGTTGACGTTGCTGCCCAGCAGCACGCCGCACAGCTCCACACCCAGATCGTCGGCCAGCTTGCGGCCCTCGCTCAGCAGCTGATAGCCGGTGCCCAGGATCACGCCGTCGCGCTGCTCGCAGAATACCCACACGCCCTTGAAGGCGGCGGTGTCTTTACTGTTAAAAGCCATTGCTTTTCGCTCCTTTCTCAGATGATGTGCTTCTCGCCCAGGATAGCCACCAGGTTCTCACAGGTGGCCTTATCGGCGCCTTCCAGCATGGTGCCGGCGCCCTTCACCGGGGGAGAGAAGGACTTATACACCTGAGTGGGAGAGCCCTTCAGGCCCATGGTCTCCAGAGTGACATGGGGATCGTCCGCCAGGGCGTTGAAGTCCATGACGCTGTAGGGCTTGGAGTAGCACTCCATCACGCCGCCCACGCTCATGTAGCGGGGGGTGTTCAGCTCCTTGATGCAGGTGAGCAGGCAGGGAGTATGGACCGCGATGGTCATGTAGCCGTCCTCCAGCTCCCGGCGGACCGTGAGCTTCCCGTCCTTGTAGTCAATGGCGGTAACATAGGTGACCTGGGGGATATCCAGCTTCTCAGCGATCTGGGGACCCACCTGGGCAGTGTCGCCGTCGATGGCCTGACGGCCGCAGAAAATGATATCGTTCTCCTCTACGCCGATCTTGCGGATAGCAGCAGCCAGGCACTCGGAGGTGGCAAAGGTGTCAGCGCCGCCGAACTCGCGGCCGGACACCAGGACGGCCTCATCCGCGCCCATAGCCATACACTCGCGGAGCATGGACTCGGCGGGAGGGGGACCCATGGTGATGACGACCACCTTGATCTCGGGGTTGGCGTCCTTCAGCTGCAGAGCGGCCTCCAGCGCGTTCATGTCGTCGGGGTTGGAAATGGTGGCCATGGCGGCACGGTCCATTGTGCCGTCTGCCTTGACCGCCACCTTACCGGAGGTGTCGGGCACCTGCTTCACACAGACAATGATCTTCATTTGCTCTTACCTCCTTAGTTCACGCCCAGAGAACCGGCGATGACCATGCGCTGCACCTCGCTGGTGCCCTCATAGATCTCGGTAATCTTGGCGTCGCGCATCATGCGCTCCACGGGATAGTCGCGGGTGTAGCCATATCCGCCGAACAGCTGCACCGCACGGCGGGTGACGTCGCTGGCGGCCTCGGCGGCAAACAGCTTCGCCATGGCCGCGTCCGCGGAGTAGGGCTCGCCGGCCTGCTTCTTGCAGGCGGCGGAGTACACCAGGTACTTGGCGGCCTCCATCCGGGTGTGCATATCGGCCAGCTGGAACTGAGTGTTCTGCTGCTGGCTGATGCGCTTGCCAAACTGGACGCGCTCCTTGGTGTAGGCAATGGCCTCCTGCACCGCGCCCTCGCCCAGGCCCAGAGCCTGCGCCGCGATGCCGATACGGCCGCCGTCCAGGGTCTTCATAGCCAGAGCAAAGCCCTTGCCCTTCTTGCCCAGCAGACGATCCTTCGGAATGACGCAGTTCTCAAAAATCAGCTCGCAGGTGGAGGAGCCGCGGATACCCATCTTCTTCTCATGCTTGCCCACGGTGAAGCCGGGATCGGTACGCTCCACCAGGAAGGCGGAGATCTCCTTGGACTTGCGGCCCCGCTTATCCAGCACGGTACCCGTGACCGCGATGACCACGAACAGGTTCGCGTAGCCTGCGTTGGTGATAAAGATCTTGGAGCCGTTGAGAATCCAGTTCTCACCGGTCTCATCCAGCACGGCGGTGGTCTGCTGGCCCTGGGCGTCAGTGCCGGCGCCGGGCTCGGTGAGGCCGAAGGCGCCCAGCCACTCGCCGGAGCACAGCTTGGGCAGATACTTGGCCTTCTGCTCGGGGGTGCCGTTCTCATAGATCGGAGCGGCGCACAGGGAGGTATGGGCAGAGAGGATAACGCCGGTGGTGCCGCACACCTTGCTCAGCTCCTCAATGGCCAGCACATAGCTCAGCACATCGGCACCGGCCCCGCCGTACTCCTTGGGGAAATAGATCCCCATCATGCCCAGCTTGGCCATCTTCTTCACCGTCTCGGCGGGGAACATCTCGTCCTCGTCCACCGTGGCGGCCAGCGGCTTCACCTCGTTCTCCGCGAAGTCGCGGAACAGCTTCTGGAGCATCTTCTGCTCCCGGCTCAGCTTAAAATCCATGGATGCAATTCCTCCTTCTTACTTGGCGTAGCTGAAGAAGCCCTCGCCGGTCTTGCGTCCCAGCTTGCCGGCGCGGACCATCTTGCGCAGCAGCAGGGAGGCGCGGTACTTGGGATCATGGGTCTCGTTGTACAGCGTATCCATAATGGCCAGGCAGACGTCCAGGCCGATGAGGTCGCCCAGCGCCAGGGGACCCATGGGATGGTTTGCGCCCAGCTTCATGGCATTGTCGATGCCCTCTGCAGAGGCCACGCCGGTGTACAGCAGGTCGGCGGCCTCGTTGATCATGGGCACCAGGATCTTGTTGACCACAAAGCCGGGGGCCTCGTTCACCTCGACGGGCTCCTTGCCGATGGCCACGGACAGGTCCGCGATGGTCTTATAGGTCTCGTCGGAGGTGTGGGCGCCGCGGATGACCTCCACCAGCTTCATCACGGTGGCGGGGTTGAAGAAGTGCATGCCGATGAACCTGTCGGGCCGCTTGGTGGCGGCCGCGATGGCGGTGATGGAGATGGAAGAGGTGTTGGAGGCCAGGATGGTCTCGGGCTTGCAGATTTTGTCCAGCTCGGCGAAGATGGACTTCTTGATGTCCAGGTTCTCAATGGCGGCCTCGACGACCAGGTCGGCGTCGGCGGCCAGGTTCAGGTCGGTGGTGAAGGTCAGCTTGTCGGTGATGGCCTTCTTGCCGGCCTCATCCAGCTTGCCCTTGGCGATCAGCTTATCCAGGCCCTTATTCAGCCGGGCCTCGCTCTTCTGGATGATCTCGTCCTTGATGTCGCGGACCACCACATCATAGCCGTTGCGCGCAAATACCTGCGCGATATCCAGGCCCATTGTGCCGCCGCCGATGACAACGATCTTCTTCATAGTCGGTTCCTCCTTGATGATATGTATGGGTAAAGGTATTGTGTTTACTTGTTCAGGAAGTGCTTCTCGGAGCGCTTCTCCAGGAAAGCGCCCATCCCTTCATTCTTGTCCTCGGTGCCGCAGGTGACGCCGAAAGCCTCCGCCTCAAACGCAGCGCCGGTGTGGATGTCGGTCTGCATGCCCATGCGGATGCACCGCTTGGACTCCGCCACCGCGATGGGGGCGTTGGCGCAGATGGCGTTGGCCAGCTCCATGGCCTTGTCCATCAGCTCCTCGGGGGGGTACACCGCGCTCACCAGGCCGATCTCCTTGGCCTCTGCCGCGCCGATGACTCTGGCGGTCAGGATCAGCTCCATGGCCTTGCTCATGCCCACGATGCGAGGCAGACGCTGGGTGCCGCCGAAGCCGGGGGTGATGCCCAGGCCCACCTCGGGCTGGCCGAACTTGGCCTTCTCGCTGGCCAGACGGATATCGCAGGCCATGCTCAGCTCACAGCCGCCGCCCAGTGCAAAGCCGTTCACTGCGGCGATCACCGGCTTGGACAGGTTCTCCAGCTTCAGGAACACATTCCCGCCATGGACGCCGAAGCGCTTGCCGTCCACCGCGGAAAAGCCCTTCATCTCCCCAATGTCGGCTCCGGCCACAAAGGACCGGCCCGCACCGGTGAGAATCACCGCGTGGACCTCGCTGTCGGCCTCCACCTTGTCGATGGCCTCATCCAGATCGCACAGCACCTGGCTGTTCAGCGCATTCAGCGCCTCCTGCCGGTCGATGGTCAAGATCGCCACCGGGCCCTTTCGTTCATAGTTCACATAGGACATGGATGTCCCTCCTTTTACTACTCGCACAGCAGCGCTGTGCGGAACTGCCTGCTTTTCTCAAAACTTCGTTGTTTTTTTAACAATACGACTCAAGAGAAATGCCGCACCTCCCCGGTGGCGGCTGTCGCCATTATACCGCTGTTTTGCCCGCTGCGCAAGTACTTTTTTGTGTAAATTTTTCGAAACTTTTTTCTTGTTAAAGTTGTAACTATATACAAAACCGCCGTTTCCTTACAGCACACCCCCTGCGGCCTATAACGGGCCGCAGGGGGGGCGGGAATACCGGAACATGCGCTCAGAACAGACCGCCGAGCCAGTTGGCAAGGGGGATGTACGCAATGGGCAAAAATATTGCCGGCAGCATATCTCCCACCCGGATCCGCTTCTTGCCCAGGCCCAGTGTATTGATCCCCAGCGCCATGATGAGCGTACCTCCCACCGCGCTCATCTCGGTGATCACCGCCTGCGGCAGCAGCGGCCCCACCCAGGCGGCCAGCAAGGTGATCGCCCCCTGATAGACGACCAGGGGGAACACCGCAAAGCAGACGCCGATCCCCATGGTCGCCGCAAAGGAGATGGCAGTCACGCCGTCAAGCACTCCCTTGGAGATCAGAATGCTGTAGTTGTGGTTCATTCCGGCCTCCAGCGCCCCCGTGATCGCCATGGCTCCCACGCAGAACAGCAGCGTGGAGTTGACAAAGGCCTCCGTAAACCGCCCGCCCTCCTTTCCTCCTGCCTCCAGTCTGCGGTGAAGCCGCTCGCCGCTCCGCTCCAGCCGCTCCTCCAGGCGCAGGGCATGGCCAAGCACAGCGCCCACCACCATGCACACGATCACGCACAGCATATTCTCCGTCCCCACCATGCCCTTGATGCCGATTCCCAGCACGCACAGGCCAAGGACGGAGTTGAGCATCGCCATAAGCCGCTCATTGATCAGATTTTTGAACAGCAGGCCCACAACGCTTCCCGACAGAAGCAGGCCGGCATTGATCATGGTCCCCAACATAGGCATTCCCTCCCGGGATTTCTATTGCCGTCAAAAGCGTTCTTAAGCTTTTCGGCGGTCTGTCTCAGCCGGAGGGTGGGCCTCTCCGGCCGAACATCGATCCGTGCGGGTATGAAAAAAGGCGCGCGTCTGGTCGGCATTGCGCAGTATCTCCGCCCGCAGCTGCTCCAGGGAGGCAAATTGCCGCTCTCCCCGCAGCCTGCGGTAAAATTCCACCCGTATGGTCTTTCCGTACAGGTCGCCGCGGTAGCCCAGCAGCCAGGGCTCCACCGTAACGCCGCGGCCATCGTGGACCGTGGGCCGGACGCCCACATTGGTCACTGCGGGGAAGGTCCCGTCTTCCGTCACCGCCAGGGCGGCGTACACGCCGAAGGCCGGTGTGATGATCTCCTGCGGCACCAGAAGATTGGCCGTGGGCACACCGATGGTCCGTCCCACGGCGTTTCCGTGGACCACCCTGCCGGACAGGATATGGGGATGCCCGAGAAACGCCCGGGCCCGGTCCATATCCCCCGCCTCGATCAGGCTGCGGATATAGGTGGAGGAGACCGTGATTCCCTCCAGCTCCACCCGGTCGATCACATCACAGCCTATGCCAAGCTGCGCACAGCGCTCCGCCAGCTTTTGCGTGTCTCCCTCTCCCCGGTAGCCAAAGCGGTAGTCGTGCCCAGCCACCACATGGACGGCGTGAAAACGGTCACGCAGTATCTCTGTAATGAACCGGTCCCAGGGAAGCTCCATCAGCGTCCGGTCGAAAGAGAGCACCTCCACCTCCCGGATCCCGTAGAGCTTTTCCATCAGCCAGACCCGATCCTCCGGCGTTGTCAGCAGCGGTACGGGGACGCCGCTGCGGGAGGATTTTGTGATCAGCCTGCTGAAGGTGAGCGCCGCCGGCACTGCGTCCTTTGCGCAGGCGAGCTCGCTCACACGGCGCAGCAGCGCGCCGTGTCCCAGGTGAACGCCGTCAAAAAAGCCCAGCGCAATGACCCGTCCCTGTTCTCTCAAGATACCGCCTCCTGTCAAACGCCGAAAAAGCTCTTCACTACGGTCAGCTTTCCCGCCTCACCCCGGCACACCGCCAGAAACTCCCCCTCCGGGCTGTAGGCGCGGACCTCACCGCTGCCGGGCCATGTAAACGCAGCCCCGTTGCGCACACATTTGCTCTGCGCCCGGGTGAGCTCCAGCCGCGGCAGGTGGGCAAAGCAGACGTCCACCGGAAAAAGAAGGGCCGTGCGGTCCGGTGCGTTCTGCACCTGCTCCAGCGTCACAGCCTGCTCCAGCCGAAACCCGCCGGCTTCCACGCGCCGCAGCGCGGTCATGACGCCGCCGCAGCCCAGTGCACCGCCGAGGTCATGGCACAGGGTCCGCACATAGGTCCCCTTGGAGCACACGATGCGCAGCTCATAGTCTGTCTCGCTCAGCTGCCGCTCCACCGTGAGGCTCCAGACTGTCACCGGCCTGGGTTTTCTCTCCACCTCTTTGCCCTTGCGGGCCAGATCGTACAGGCGCTTTCCGTTCACCTTGACCGCGGAATACATAGGCGGCACCTGCAAAATGTCGCCGCGGAAGGCGGCCAGGGCTGCCTCCAGCGCCGCTCTGTCTGCCGTCACCGGGGCGGAGCGCAAAACCGTACCCGTAATGTCCTGGGTATCTGTCACAAGGCCCAGGCGCAGAACGGCCAGATACTCCTTCTGCCCCCCCGCGGCAAACTCCACCGCCCGGGTAGCCCGGCCCAGAAACACCGGCAGCACACCGGTGGCCATGGGGTCCAGCGTTCCGCCGTGACCGACCCGCTTTTCCTGAAATATGCCCCGCAGCTTGGCGCACACATCCATGCTGGTCCAGCCGGACGCTTTATCGATGACCAGCACGCCGTCAGCCATGACGCACCTCGCCGAGCTCCGCGTCCACTGCGGCCAGAATGGCCTGTTCCGCCTGCTCCATACTGCCGCACACCGTGCAGCCGGAGGCCGCCGCATGGCCGCCGCCCCCCAGTCTGGCGCACACGCGGGAGGCGTTCAGCAGCTCCGGAACCGTGCGCAGAGAGATCTTGCACTCTCCCGGCTTCAGCTCCCGGATGGTAATGGAGTGGCGCACGCCCTCGATCTGGCCCAGAAGCGCCGCGATATCCTCCGCATCGTCACTTGTCGCCCCGGCCTGCGCCATCATGCGCAGAGAGATCGGCGCCACCGCCACCGTGCCGTCCCTGTAGAGATGCATTTCCTCCAGAATCAGCTGCTCCAGCCTCACCCGGGGCAGGCTCTTGGTGCGGAAGTGCTTTTTGTTCAGATACCGGAAGTCCGCCCCCGCCTCCATCAGCGCCGCGGCCACCCGGTGGGTGTGCGGCGTGACGTTGGAGTAGACAAAGCAGCCCGTATCCGTGGACACTGCCACATAGAGCATATTGGCAATGGTCTTATTCATCACTCCCAGCTCCGCCGCGATCTTCCAGAGGATCTCCCCGCAGGCCGCCTTATCCGCCTCCAGGCAGGTATGCGCCGCATAGAGCGTATTGGACGGATGATGATCGATGCAGAGCTGGACCTGGTCGCGCCAGGGCTCTCCGTTGGCCGGCAGAAGGCCCAGGCTGGCCAGATCGACGCTGACCGCCGTGGCCGGGATGTAGCCCTCAGGGGCTGTCTGGCCGGCCAGATAATCCGTGAACAGGGCCGTGGCGTCCAGGCTGGGCAGCAGCCACGCCGTTTTGCCGATGCCGCGGAGAATCTCCGCCAGCGCCACAGAGCAGCCGACGGCGTCTCCATCCGGGCGCTTGTGGGTAAGAATCAGATAGTCGTCATGGGAGCGGAGAAACTCCGCGGCCTCCAGGTACGTCATGGCGCTCACTCCTCGTCAAGAACGATGTGCTCATTGGCCGGATTGGCCGGCTTTACCACGGCAGGGTCCCGCAGCAGCTCCAGAATATGGGCGCCATGGTCAATGGAATCGTCCTCCACAAAAATAAGCTCCGGCGTGTAGCGCAGGTCCAGCGCATGGCCCAGTTCCCGGCGGAGCCAGCCCGCGGCCGACTTCAGCCCCCTGACCACACCGGCCGCGGAGGACTTGTCCAGCATGGATACATAGACCTTGCACCAGCGCAGGTCATTGGTGGTGTCCACCGCGGTGATGGAGATCAGTCCCGTGACCCGGGGATCCTTCACCCGCGGGATAAGTCCGGACAGCTCCCTTTGAATCTCTTCGTTGATCCGACCGATACGATTGCTCGCCATAGTATTCTCTCCTTCCCAGGCCCGCGGGCCCGCGGCGATCCCGCCGGAGGGCGGGGCAAAGCGCAGCCGGCAGGGCGGGCGTACACGCCCGCCCTGCCGGCTCAGATACAATGATAATGGGTTCAGGGCTGGACCTGCTGCATCTCGAAGGCCTCGATAATATCGCCCTCTTTGATGTCGCTGTACTTCTCAATGCCGATGCCGCACTCGTAGCCCCGGGCGACCTCCTTGACGGAATCCTTGAAGCGCTGCAGGGAGTTCATCACGCCCTCATGGATCACGATGCCGTCGCGCACCAGGCGGATCTGCGCGTTGCGGGCCACACGGCCCTCCGTCACATAGCAGCCGGCCACCACGCCCACATTGGAGATCTTATAGACCTGGCGGACCTCGGCCTCGCCCAGGGCGACCTCTTTGAATTTGGGCGCCAGCATGCCCTTCATAGCGGCCTCGATCTCATTGATACAGTCATAGATCACGCGGTACATCCGCATATCCACTTTGTTCCTGGCCGCAGACTCCGCGGCGTTTTTGTCCGGGCGGACGTTGAAGCCCACAATGATGGCGTTGGAGGTAGCGGCCAGCATCACATCCGACTCGTTGACGGCGCCCACCGCACAGTGGATGACCCGGACACGGACCTCCTCGTTGGAGATCTTCTCCAGGCTGGCCTTCACCGCCTCGGCGGAGCCCTGCACGTCGGCCTTGACAATAACGTTCAGGTCCTTCATCTCGCCGGCCTGGATCTGGCTGAACAGCTCCTCCAGGGACACCTTCTGCTTGGCGGAGCCCGTGGTGGCATTCTTCAGCTCTTCTTTCCGCTGGGCGACCAGCTCGCGGGCCATGCGCTCATCCGCCACGGCGTGGAAATCGTCGCCCGCGCCGGGCACCTCGCCCATGCCGGTGATCTCCACGGGCACGGAGGGCCCCGCCTCCATGACCTTCTGGCCGCGGTAGTTCGTCATGCCGCGCACGCGGCCCACGGCGGTACCGGCAATGATGATATCGCCCTGCTTCAGCGTGCCGTTCTGCACCAGAAGCGTGGCAATGGGACCGCGGTTCTTGTCCAGCCGGGCCTCGATGACCGCGCCGTGGGCGGTGCGGTTGGGGTTGGCCTTCAGCTCCAGCACCTCGGCCAGAAGCACCAGGTTCTCCAGCAGGGCGTCCACACCCATGCCGGTCTTTGCGGAAATGGGGCACACGATGGTCTCGCCGCCCCATTCCTCGGGAATAAGGCCGTGCTCAGTAAGCTGCTGCTTGATCCGGTCGGGGTTGGCGGTGGGCTTATCCATTTTATTGATCGCCACGATGACCGGAATGTCCGCCGCCTTGGCGTGGTTGATGGACTCGATGGTCTGGGGCATGATGCCGTCGTCGGCAGCCACCACCAGAATGGCGATGTCCGTCACCATGGCACCGCGGGCACGCATGGAGGTAAACGCCTCGTGGCCGGGGGTATCCAAAAACGTGATGGGCTTGCCGTTGATCTGCACCTGATAGGCAC